>JBJEMC010000093.1:0-50429 GCA_051879475.1 Muricoprocola sp.
TGACGCACTTGCTGCGTCAATAATGGTAGATTTGGAAGTTCACTTCCAAACTTTTGCCTCCAATCTGTCTTTTGTCATTTTATGCAGTTCCCGTAACATCAATCCTCCGCCAAGGAAAAAGGCAAGAAGTTCAGAAAGCGGTCCTGCCCACAAAATACCATCCAGTCCCATAATTGCTGCAAGAATCAGCATGGCCGGTATGTAGAAGATAACCTGTTTTGCAAGAGATACCACAGTTGCCATAGCCGGGCGACCAATTGCCTGAAATAATGTTCCGGCACAGAGCTGGATTCCGCCAAGACAGCTTGTCAGCAGATAGATACGGAAACATTTTACTGCAAATTCTTCATACAGTGCAGATTCTGTTCCGAAGATTCGGATCAAAGGCAGCGGGAAAAGCTGATAGATCAGCCAGGCTACAACCATTACGACAGTGGTCGAACCGACTGCCAGGCGGACCGTTTTTTTAACTCGATCATACTTTCCTGCGCCATAGTTGAATCCAAGGATTGGACGGCTGGCACTGGAAATACCCATTGCTACAGAGAAGAACAGCATACTTACTTTCATACACAGACCAAATACAGTAATGGGAATGTCTTCGCCATAAACGGAAAGAGCACCATAGTGTGTCAGCATATTGTTGGACACGATGGCAATGATGGTTGAAGTCATTGTATTCAGGCAGCTTGCAATTCCGAGAGAAGCCAGCATACCGGCAAATGAAAAACGGAATTGGAAGGACTGCTTTGTCAGCTTAATATTCTTAAAACGGAACAGATAAGCAATATTCAATACCATACTGATAAACTGGCTGAGAATGGTTGCGTATGCGGCTCCTTTAATTCCCATTTTGAATACAAAGATAAATAAAGGATCAAGGAAAAAGTTTAATATGGAGCCAACCATCATGGAAACCATGGAATAAGTCGGGCTTCCGTCTGCACGTACTACACCGTTTATAATGACAGCAACGATTACGAATGGGAATCCCAAAGCAATGATAGAGCCATATTCTTGTGCATAAGGGAGAATGTTATCCGTAGCACCGAAGATATGACACAGCGGTGTCAGAAATACAAGTACCAGGACGCTGAGCAGGATACTTGCTGCAACACCGGAGATCAGAGAAGTTCCGACTGCTTTGGACGCTTTATCCGGTTCCCCCTTTCCAAGCTGCAGACTGAAATAGGTAGCAAGTCCGTCACCAAACAAAGAAGCAATGGCTATGGCAAAGGTAGCAATGGGGGCGATGACGTTGGTTGCTCCATTTCCCAGCATGCCGACTCCCTGACCGATAAAGATCTGGTCGACCATATTATAGAGAGAGTTGATGACCATAGATATGATGCCTGGAATGGCAAAACTTCGCAGTAATTTCCCAATTCGCTCGCTGCCAAGCGGATTAGAGACAGTCTGAGATTCACTCATAAAAAGTCCTCCTTATTATAAAAAAATAGAATTCTAACTATTTAGGAAGAAAAAACATGAATTACAAGTTGAATTATGCTATATACATAGAATTCTATGTATATAGGCAAAAGAAATTATCTGATGTTATCAGTCATTTTTTCAAGCACTGACTCGAAAACTTTCAAGTCTTCTTCAGGAATATCAACAAAAAGACTATCCATGTATCGGTCAATGCGTTCAGAAATGATGGGTTTTAGTTTTAACGCTTTGGGGGTTGGTGCAAGGTGTTTGTATCTGCCATCGAAAGCTACCGGTTCTCTGTGAATATATCCATCCCGCTCCAGATTATTAATAAGACTGGTTACAGAAGAACCCCGGATGGAAAGAAAAACCTCCAGATCTTTTTGGAAAACTTCTCCAACCTGTGCCTTTTCAATAATAAATTCAAGCGTCAAAGCCTGAGTGCTGGTCAGCGGCAGATCATCAAAGAAAGAAGAAAAATGAAGATTCATCAATCTATTCAAACGTTCCTGTTTGCCTGTCAATACTTTGTAATTCATGCAGTTCTCCTTAAATAATTAGAATCCTATCTATTGTAGGGCTTATTATCGTTTGTGTCAAGCGAAATATAGAAGATGTTTTGTTATTGTTCAGGTGCCTCTGTTACGCAGGGTGTTTTGCTTGGCTTTTTCATCGTTATGGGAACAGATAACCTGATATTGACATATAAATATATGTTTGGTACAATCGTATGTATGCTTACATTTAGACAAAATAAAAGCAAAAGCAGAAATATTGTACAATCACAAGAAGATGAGGAGTGGAAAGGAAATTGTGAAAAATGGCAATTGAAAATTTGGGGCTGGAGATTCGTGTCTTGGCAAATTTAATTTATAACAGGGCGAATCAGGTATCCATGAAAGATGAGAATTTGTCTATCCATCAATGCTGGATTTTACAGCATTTAAAGGAAAATGAGGGCAAAGAGGTGTATCAGAAGGATATAGAGCAGCTTTTTTCCATCAAACGTTCCACAGCGAACCAGATGCTGCGGGGACTGGAGACGAAGAACTATATTCAGCGAAACATATCTTCAGAGGATGCAAGACGGAATATTCTGACTATTACGGAGTCAGGGGAGGCGGCATATAATCGTCTGGCACAGGAACTGTATCAGGTAATAAAAAAATTATACGGTGATATTCCGCAGGAGGAATTGGAGCAGTTTCAGGTGACCCTCAGGAAGCTTTGGAAAAATATAGAGTAAAAAGAGGATAAAAAATTATGGATACAACAAAGGAAATACAAAAAACTTCTAATAAAATAATAACGATTCCCAATATACTGTCTTTTTTTCGGATTGCATTGATACCGGTTTTGGCATGGAAGTATTGTATAGAGAAGGATTCCGCAGGAACGGTTTTGCTTCTTTTACTGTCAGGGTTTACAGATATTTTGGATGGGTTTATTGCAAGGCATTTTCATATGGTCAGCAATTTGGGAAAGGCACTGGATCCTGTCGCAGATAAGCTGACGCAGGGGGCTATGCTGGCATGTCTTATGATACGATTTCCATACATGTTGTGGTTGCTGGTTCTGCTTGCCGTGAAAGAAATTTTTTCTGCGGTAACCGGATTACTGGTAATACGAAGAACCGGGATTGTAAATGGGGCAAAGTGGCATGGGAAATTAACGACCTGTATGATTTATGGAACAGTATTCCTGCATCTGATATGGCCGGGAATACCGCAGGGTATATCAAAGGGTCTTGTGATCATGAGTGCTGTGGTTATGGTCGTTTCCTGTTTACTGTATAGCAGGGAGCGTTTTCAGAACCTGAAAGATTTTTCTGAGAATAGATAATTGCAGGTAAATAAGAAAAATGCTGGATGGAGGAATAAAATGAAAGCGATTGGTATTATGACAGATAGTCATAGCGGGATAGAACAGGAAGAGGCAGAGCGTCTGGGAGTACATGTACTTCCTATGCCCTTTTATATGGAAGGAAAAGTATGATTATCTATGTAGGACTAAGTACCCTGGAATATCTGAAACGGGGAGGCCGTATCAAGCCGACAGCTGCGGCAGTAGCCGGAGTACTTAATATTAGCCAGTAATGAAATTTGGCGTTGGAACGTTGGATATTTACCAGAAATGCCGGGGAGAGAAAAAAGTCCGGGGAGCGCTCATTGAGGCGATGCGGCAGGAACTTAGAACAACATTTAAGGAAGAATTTGAAAAACAGGAAGTATATTTATTAGCGGCATCAAGCTGCAGTCCGGATGTCGCAGCTGGGTGGGTGGAGCAGATAAAGGAGGAATTTCCAGGGATGGATGTTCTGTATGATAATCTGACATGCGGCCTTGCGTGCCATAGTGGACCAGATGGCTTAGGAATCGGGTGCGCTTGCAGACCAATTAAGAAGAAAATGGATGCTTTAAAATAATTTGTACATTTCTTGCAAAAAAATATGCAGAAAAAACTTGATTATCTGCATATTTTTTTTTAGAATATATGCAAATTAGGGGGATGATAGTATGCATATATTCGATTATTCTTTTTTGGATAATGGATTATTACCAACAGATATTGTATCTTTAACATCATCCATCAGTGCATTTAAAGCATTGGCAGATGAGCGAAAAGAAAAAAATCAGAAAGTTTACACGGAACTAGAGAAGATTGCCAGAATACAGTCCATTAAGAGTTCCAATGCAATCGAAGGGATTATTACAACAGATTCCAGAATAAAGGAAATTGTAAATGGAAACAGTGCACCGCTTAATCATAACGAAGCGGAGATTGCAGGCTACAGAGATGCTCTTGATACTATTCACACACATTATGCAGCGCTTACTGTTAATGAAAATACGATTCTGCATATTCATCAGTTAATTTACAGTATCAGCGATTATAAGCATGGAGGAGAATACAAGAAGGAAGATAATTTGATTATGGAAATAGATTCTTTCGGTAAAAGACATGTACGTTTTAAGCCGGTTCCGGCAGACGAGACGAAAGATGCTATGGAACAGATGATATTTGCTTATATGGAAGCAAGAGATAATCCTGATATCAATCAGTTACTTTTGATTCCTTGTGTTATTCTGGATTTTCTGTGTATTCATCCATTCAGTGACGGAAACGGAAGAGTATCCAGGCTCTTATCTTTGTTATTACTTTATAAGAATGATTACGATATTGCAAAATATGTGTCATTTGAAGAGCAGATTAATAATGCGAAAGAATATTATTATCAGGCTTTATATGATTCTTCACAGGGATGGCATGAAAACAGAAACTCTTATTTTTCATTTATGCAGAATTTTCTTTCGACTTTATATAGATGTTATAAAGAATTGGATAAACGCTTTTCAACAATAAACGGAAAAAGGATAAGTAAATCCAAAAGGATTGAGCAAACAGTATTAAACAGTGTGCTTCCGGTTTCAAAGTCAGAGATTTGTGAACTTCTTCCTGATGTCAGTCCAACAACCGTGGAAGCTGTATTAGGGAAAATGGTGAAAAGTGGATCTGTTGCAAAACTGGGGCAAACACGTAATGCGAAGTATGTAAATGCAAAGTATATTTCCTGAAGAAATTCAAAATAATTCAGTGGAAAAACTAGGAAGGTGAATAGAAGATATGGAAAAAAGTGAGAAAATAAAATCATATGTAAGCTTTCATAAGAGCATTGTGGATCAGGATAAGACTTCTATCGTCATATGCAATCTTGAGCATGAAATTATTTATATGAATCCGGCAGCAGTTCACAGCTATTCAAAATATGGAGGAGACAAGCTGATAGGAAAAAGCCTGTTGGATTGTCATAATCCAGAGTCAAAAGATAAGATCCGGCAGGTAGTAGATTGGTTTGATGCGGATGAAAGCCACAACATTGTTTACACATTTCATAATGAGAAACAGAATAAGGATGTCTATATGGTGGCCCTCAGAGAAGAAGGAAAACTGATCGGCTATTATGAGAAGCATGAATATCGAGATGCGGAAACGATGAAACCGTATGATTTGTGGTGATTTTATGGGTGAACCACGGGGACGGAGTTTGCGGTTTTTTGAGTGTCCCCCTGGTTTTTCATCTATATGCTTTCGCTGTGTCGAATCTGACTATTCCATTGCGACATCGGTGTTCTTAAATATATACTGGATTGCTTCGGCTACTCCGCTTTCGTTATTGGAAGAAACGACGCGGTCTGCCGCAGCTTTCAGTTCCGGAACAGCATTTTCCACAGCAAAACGCAGTCCTGCTTCATGGAACATGGAAAGATCGTTTTCTCCGTTTCCGATGCAGGCAATCTTATCCTGCCCGATAGACAAGTGCTCTGCCGCTGCGGCAAGGGCTGTCCCTTTGGTGGCTTGTCTGGAATAGATTTCTACATAATTTTCGGAATATGCTGCGGCCAGATCCGGGTACTGTTGCAGGGCAAGTTCGGTGCGTTTGCGGGCACTTTGACTAAAGAAGAAAAACTGGAGTTCTTCCACATCGTCGTTTGCTTTCTCAATATAGGGCATAATATTACGAAGCGGTTTTGAATAGGAAGCATCCTTCCCATATTGAAGCCGTCCCAGTGCCGCCAAAACTTTCCCCTGAATCAGATATTCATGATTGATATGGGCAGTCATTCCAAGACCCTTTCCTTGGCATTTTCTCATCAGCTCCATTGCGGTGCCTTTGGGAATCAGCGCACGGAAAACGTCTTCACCTGTATTGGTGTCAGTGACCATTGCACCATTTGAGGTAATGACATATCGGAACAGAGGCTCCTCCTTCAGCTGGTAAGGAATACAGGTGAGGGTGCGCCCGGTGGTCGGGATAATCTCCATTCCCTGTGCCCTGGCTTTACGCAGCCAGAACAGGTTTTCATCGCTGATTTTGTTTTTGGAATTTAAACAAGTTCCATCCATATCAATTGCCAGTAATTTTATAGACAAAACATATCACCATCTTTCATATATGTATCCATGGAGTATTGTAATAAAAGTAATCGGTTTGGTCAAATAAAGAAATTATAAAGTGGGAAATATAAATAGGTTATAAAAAATTTACAATAATTTTGTTGTAAAAGCTTTGATAGCATCATACAATATAATTGAGGTGAATAAGAGAAAATAAGCCACACTAATAAAGGAGGTAGTTTTATGGCAACTTCAAGTATCACTAGGAATTTTATCATAGCCGGTCAGAAACAGGTAGAGATGTTTGCTGATGCAATTGAAGCATCTGCCAAAAACCGTCCCGTTCGTGTGCCGGTAGCTGCAAAGGAAATAACGGAAGAAACAGAATTGATAGAATTTATGGAAAAATGGGAGAAGGCAAATATTGGAAATAAATAAATTTTCTGTTATCAACATGCTGTTATCTTTCTATCGGACCAATCGTTTTCAGACGTTTGATACTCGGCAGGTCACAACTGATTCGGAAGAAGCGCATGAGCTTGTGCAACTGTTAAGGCTGCTATAAGTAAAAATATATGAAAAAGGTATTGACTCTGACGTTATGTAATAGTTTATGCTATGATTACCACAGAGAAAGGGTGATAGTATGAGACTTAAAAATGTATTGATTGTTGTAAATGACGTGGACAGAGCAATCAAGTTTTATAAAGAGATATTTGGTCTGCAGGTGATCTTAGATCAGGACGGGAATGTAATTATGTCTGAAGGATTAGTTCTCCAGGATGCAAAAATCTGGAAGAGTTTTCTGAACAGAGATTTGCTTACCAGGAACAATATGACGGAGCTCTATTTTGAGGAAGCAGACATTGAGGGTTTTGTAAAGAAATTAGAAGAGTCCGATTTTGAGATTGAATATGTCAATGAACTGATGGAGCATAGCTGGGGACAGAAAGTGGTCAGATTTTATGATCTGGACGGGAACCTGATTGAAGTTGGAACACCAGTGAATTAAGAGAGAAAACGGCAGAAATGAAGGAAGCAACGCATTATAACTGATAAATCGGTTATAGTGCATTGCTCCTTTTTTTGTGGTAAGATGGAATGAAAGAGTAGAAATTACTGCAACAAAACAGCATTATCCCACATCTAATGTATGTAAGAAGAAATTAAGACCGGTCTGAATTCAAACTCAAACGAAACGGAGGAAAAGTATGCAGTTGTTAATAAACAAAGCTCAGAAGGGGGATCCTGATGCATTTGTCGAACTGATGGAATCCTGTAAGGGCAGTATGTACCGCGTTGCAAAAGGATTTTTCTTCAGCGACGCTGACATTGCGGATGCAATGGCGGAAACTGTACTTTTGGCATATGAGCATTTATCAGAATTAAAACAGGAAAAGTATTTTAAAACCTGGTTGATTCGAATATTGATCAATGTCTGCAACAACATGAAGCGAAAACAGAAAGTATATGAACCTGTGGAAATAGTCCCGGAGAGGAGCTGTCTGGATGATGGGTTCTCGGATCTGGAATTTCGGGAAATGCTGTCTTTCTATCCGGAAGATTGCCAGATCATACTTTTACTGTATTATGGCGAGCAATTCACCACGCGGGAAATTGCAGACATTTTGAGAATAAAAGAAAGTACAGTGAGAAGTAAAATACATCGTGTCAGGAATAGCTTAAGAAAAGATATTTTATATTCCTATTAGTTTCAGGCAAAGAATCTCAGGAGGTTTTTATGAATCAATATACAGAAAAAGAATTGCGCGATATTCTGGGACAGAATATGGAGGTTCCAGAAGAAGTGAATGACCGGCTGCGGAATGTATACAAACAGATCAGAGAAAATAAAATAGAAGAGCACAGTCATAAGAGCAGTATTTTTAAAAGAAGATATATGACTTTGGCAGTTGCCGCTGCAGCAGTAGTTGGTACTTTGACAGTGTGTGCAGCAGCATATTATAACTGGAATACAGGGCTGACTGAGCAGCTGCGAATCAATGAGGAACAACAGAAAACACTGGAAGATTCCGGAATGGCAGTTTTTTCAGGTGTATCCTGTACGGATGCAGGAGTGACAGTAACGGCACAGCAGAGCATAACGGATAATTATTATACGTACCTTTCCTTTAAAGTAGAAGGATATGACCTTGCAGAAGGCGCAGAACCAAGCTTTGAAAGTATTTCCATTACAGTGGACGGAGAAAGTGTAAGTTGGGGAGGCGGTTTTTACGATGGATTGATTCAGGGACCAGACGGACTGGTTGTATATGCAGACGGTTCCCCAATTGATTATGAGGATGAAAATCTTGTTCTGGGTAAATATGTCATGGAGGATGGAAGCCTGGAATACCATGCAGTATTGGCAAAATCAGATGAAAAAGGATTTTTCGTAGGGAAACCGATCCATGTAGAAATCGAAAATATTGGAACGGCAGGAAAGGCAGAGCATATCTCAGATTTGGATGGAAAATGGGTGCTGGACTGGAATCTGGGAGGAGCAGATACTTCACAGACTTATTTGCCAGAGGAAAACTTGGGGGATACAGAAACTGTAATTAAACAGGTGGAATTATCTCCGGTTTCTATCAAAGTATTATACGATTTTCCACGCAAAGAAGTGACAGAAGAAGTCTATCTGGAAGATGGTACCATTGAAACATATACCGGATTTGAAGAAGCACCATGGCCGGCAGGAGTGAAATTAAAGGATGGTACACTGTTAAATGCACTGTATGGCGGCCCTGGCTCTGAAGGCTATACAGATAGTACATCCACAGAATATACGGTATCCTATGCCTTTGACCGGGTAATTGATGTAAATGAGGTGGAGGCTGTTCTGTTTGTAAAATCCTATCCGGAAGGAGAAGAAAAGGCAACAGAAGAGAACTACTATGTTGTGCCGCTGGGGGATTAGAAATTGTTACTGACATTTATAAAATGATTTTGTCATGATATAAATTGTATTTTAACAGAAAAACCGCTATACTATGGATAATTACATGGTATAACGGTTTTTCGTATACAGTGGAGGCGCCTGATGGGGAAAACAGTTGCAATCGGAATACAGAGTTTTGAAAGGCTAATATGACGGATTTATTTTCGGAAGGCAGAAGGATATCTGCAATCCCTGGTCAATCCTGAATTTTTTGGATACGGGTGAGCTTGCAGCATACTGGGCAAACACAAGCAGCAACAGTCTGGTTGGAACGCTGATCAGAGAGTGTGATGAGGCAATCTAGGAATAGGTCAGTCTGTCTATGGCCTTTACAGACAAATAATCTTATGCTAAAATAGTGATAATATATTATTCTTTTTGCCGTAATAATTGAAAAAAGAATAAAATTTTGGCTTTAAAGGAGAAAATAATTTTGCTGAGTCAAATTAGATTTCCAAACGAAATAGCAAAAGATATTGCAAAACAGGAGAAAGAAAAAAGAAAAAAAAGAAAATTAACACAGGCAGAATTAAGTGCCCGAGCTGGGATTAGTCTTGCTTCATTGAAGCGTTTTGAACAGACAGGAGAGATTTCTTTTGTGTCATTAATAAAAATAGCAGTTGTTCTAGATGAAACAGAAGCAATTGACCAGTTATTTCAGCGTAGAGAATACTCATCCATTCAGGAGGTTATAGATGAAAGAAATCAATAATCTTACTGTAAAATATCATGACAGAACTGTTGGGATTTTAGCTGAAACAAAAGATGGAAAAGGAGCATTTCAATATGACAAAGAGTGGTTGAGGGATGGCTTTTCCATAAGTCCGTTAAGTCTTCCGTTGGATGAAAGAGTCTTTGTACCCCAAAAACAGGTTTTTGAAGGGTTGTTTGGTGTATTTGCAGATAGTTTGCCGGATGGTTGGGGACGTTTGCTGGTAGACAGAAAACTACTTTCTATGAACATATCGCCACATGAAGTATCCGCAGTGACTCGTTTGGGGATTGTTGGAAGTAATGGTATGGGGGCATTGGAGTATTATCCGGAGATTTTGACAATAAAACAAAAAGACAATATGGATTTTGATTATTTAGCTGCAGAATGCGAAAGGATTTTACAGGACGAAAAATGTGATAATCTGGATATGTTGTTTCAAATGGGCGGATCTTCAGGGGGTGCCAGACCAAAGGCTCTGATATCTGTTGATAATGAATCGTGGATTGTGAAGTTTCCATCTTCTTATGATAGGAAAAGTATAGGAGAAGAAGAGTATCGTTATATGAAATGTGCTGAGAAAAGCGGTATTTTAGTACCAGAGATACGTCTTTTTCCGTCAAAATATGGGAAGGGATACTTTGGAGCAAAGCGTTTTGATCGAGTAGATCATAATAAAACGCATATGATTACAGTTAGTGGTTTGTTAGAGACATCGCACAGAATTCCCAATCTTGACTATCATGATTTATTTAGATTGACTTATATATTAACGAAAGATGAACGACAGTTGGAAGAATTGTTTCGGAGAATGTGTTTTAATGTGTTTGCACATAATCGTGATGACCATTCTAAAAATTTTTCTTTTTTATATGATGAAAAATCCAGACAATGGAAATTAACTCCGGCATATGATCTTACTTATAGTAATTCTATAGGAGGAGAACATGCCTGTTGTGTGAATGGAGAGGGGAGAAATCCTGGGCTGAAAGATATATTAGCGATTGGTGAAAAAGCAGGATTATCGAAAACAAAAATTAGAATCATTGCAGAAGAAATTCAGGAAATTGTAGAAAATGATTTAAAAGATATACTGGATTCTTACAAATCGTGATAAGCAAGGCAGGTAATTACACGAGAAGGGAGGCGTGATGTGGAACAAGTTACGATAATAAGATCAAACAGAAAAACTGTGTCCATTCAGGTAAATGCTGATTTGACAGTTACTGTGAGAGCGCCAAGACGTGCTTCATCAAAAGAAATTGACAGAATCCTGCGGGAAAATGAGTCCTGGATAGTGAAGCATATAGAAGAGATGAAGAGGAAACAGGCTCTGTATGGTTCAGAAGAGATTACGTATTTGACGAAGGATGAAATTCAGGAGCTGGCAGATAAGGCTTCGGCTTATATCCCCCGGAGAGTTGAGCATTTTTCAAAGCAGATGGGTGTGAATTATGGAAGAATCACGATTCGCAATCAGAGAACCAGATGGGGAAGCTGCAGCTCCAAGGGAAATCTTAATTTCAACTGTATTCTGATGCTGACACCTCCGGAAGTGATAGATTATGTTGTGGTTCATGAACTCTGCCACAGAAAGGAAATGAATCATTCGAAGGCATTTTGGAATGAAGTGGAAAAGGTGCTCCCCAATTATAAAGAAGCCGTTCAGTGGCTGAAAAATGAGGGCAGTCAGGTAATGAGACGACAAAAATAAAGAGAGCAATGCATGATAAACCGGTTATCGTGCATTGCTCTTTTTTGTCATCAGGTTTTATGATTCCGGATACCATAGTGTCCAGTGGTGATCTGGAAATTGCGTCTTTATTTCTTCTGCCTGTTCTTTTGTACAACTGATTTCCCGTAAATAGGGCATTTTATCCAGGCCATTATAATTCGTTACGCTACTTCCATAGATCAATAGTGTTTTAATATGGGAATGCTCCAGTTCGGTAAATCCATGAATCGTATACTTATTTAATGTTAGTTGTCTTAAATCAGGAAGGTTCATATCTGTTAAATCAGCGATTTCATCCTGAGCTGCCCCACAGTACAGTTCCTGCAAATCTGGAAAAACATTCAGTGAAGACAATTTTAAATTAGATGTATTTAGGAAGGTCAGTTTTTCCAGAGGAAGCCCTTCCATAAATGGAACCATCTCCTGAGAAAGGATATGAAACGCCAGGACGGTCACATTAGGAACATATTGAAAATCCTCATAGTCATCTAATGAAACATCATACAGTTCCAGAGTAGTAACAGGACAAAATTCTAAAGGTTCCAAAGAATGGATATCCGTTGCTGTCAAAGTCAGGGTCGAGAGATTTGACAAACCGGATAAGGATTCCAGACTTTGCATATCGCATCCGGAGAGATTTAATGTCTCAATGTTTGGATTATTTTCTAGCACAGTCAGATCTGATAATGGGTTATAGGCAAAACCGAGTTCAGAAATAGAGGTATCCTGTAAGATGGAAATATCCCGAATCTGTTGTTTGCCGAGAAACAGTGACTTCAGATTTGGCATATACAGAATATCATCCAGGGAAGAAATCGTTCCTGTAAGATTGTGTAATCCTGTGTTCCGGGTGGCATCATCATAAACCCATGGAGTTTCACTGTTGTACCAGATTTCAGACTCGTCAGAGTAAATCAGTTGTCCAAGAATATGTATTTCGGTAATCTTATCCAGATCAGAAATAAAAACCGGCTCCTCTGCTGACAGATTCAGCTGCATCCTGACGGCTTCTTCTAAAAGCGGTTCTTTGAATGTATAGATTTCATTTCCTGGCACGGCAGGTTCTTTTGCCAAATGCAGGGAAGCCATAAATAACAGGACATTCGCAAGTGTAATAACTACAAATGTAAAATGACGTTTCTTTACAGGCTGCCTGTGTTCCAGAACAGGAGTATTCGGTATATAGCGAGAATATCGAACCCGTAAAAGATCTTTCATAAAAGAAGCTGCATCATGATAGCGCTGCTCCGGATCAAATCTGGTTGCTTTTTGGATAATATTCATGACGTCATCCGGAATATCATAATAAAAATCCTGATGGATCGTATATTCTCCTGTTAAACAATAAAATAATAAAATGCCGACAGAATACAGATCACTTCTGATATCGGTCTGTTGATAACCAAACTGCTCTGGTGGCGCCGTGAGCCTGGTTCCCAGATTATCTGTGTCATAGACCTTTCCCTTTTGATAAAATCTTGAAATTCCCATATCGATAAAATGACATCTGCCGTTTGGGTCAATTACGATATTTTGCGGCTTGATATCTCTGTGGATAATGGGCGTTTCCATGGAATGAAGATAATCCAGCAGTTCCAGTGTGGAAATAATATAGTCCAGAGCCTGCAATAAATCCATGCCGGAGCAGTTCATGTTGGATTCTGTTATTTCTTCTAAGGTTTGCCCCGGAATGTAATCCCGGATAAAACAGGCTGCATCCTCCTGACAGATCAGATCCGCCACACGGGGGAAAGAGTTGGCAAACACATCATTCCTGGAATGAATCGAATTCAGGATCTCTTTTTCTGTCACCAGGGATCGTATGCATAGTGGATCTGTGTAATATTTTAGAATATATAATTGCTCGTTTTCTTTTTCCTTAACGAGACAGGTAAATCCCATTTCATTCCATTTATAAGTAGAACAAATCGTATAGAGCTGTCCTAACTGGAAAGGGAGGATGGGCAATTCTGTAGTAAAACTATGATTCATTTCCTGAGTTCCTTGTAGAGTGGTGTTTCTTTTTCTTCCTGAAGTAAATCATTTGCTTCAGACATCGTATAATGGTTGGTGATGGCGAAAATCAGGATCGCATCACGGCGGATTTTGGAATAAAGAGAGCTGTGCTGTGCCAGTCGGAGAAGATTGTTTGTTTCATTCAGGGTAGCAGAGATGCAAAGTGCGATCCGAATCACAATATTACGTCCCGGAACCTTTTTGCCGCTCAGGATGTGATAAAAATAAGAACGCTCCAGTCCGCTTGAGATGATGATCTCCTTTGGAGTCAGCATATTCTTTTCCATGACAGTATAAAGATATCCGTTGAAGGTCGGTTTGTCGATAGATTGTGTTTCAAATAAAAGATTAACATCCTGTATGGAATCAGATTGTTTTATGAACGATAATAATTTTGATGTTGTTAATTCTTTCTTTGGTCCCTTCATAACACTCTCCAAAATCATATATTTTCGCGATAAAAAAAGTGTATCATGGCAAATTTTAAATAACAATATGATTTTCTGAAAAAAGAATAAAGTCTTTTTTTAGGACACCAAATATAAGGCGGATTTTTTTATAATTGACATATTAAATAAGGACACCAACAGAAGAGGTCTGGTGCTCAAAGAAAGGACGAAAAGAATGAGAAAACGTATGAAGCAAATCAGTACATTGTTACTTGCAGCTTCTATGTCCCTCAGTATGGTAATGGGAAATACCATGGCCATGGAAGAGGTTACAGAGGAAGTTGCTTATGAGGAAATCTCAGAGGAATACGTCGAAGAGATGGAAGCCGGAGAAAAATCTCCGGAAGAAGAAGCCACCATTATCGTGGATGACTTCGTTTATGAGGTAGAAGGCCTTGAAGAAGAGGCTGGGGACGCAGAAGAAGTCATTCTGGAAGAGGAAGTGGATGAAACTGAAGAGATGACAGATGCCGCAGCTCTGGAAGAGGAAGAACCTCAGATGAGCGGAAAATGCGGTGATAATGTAACTTATGAATTGAAAGAAAATGATGATTCTTTCAAATACTACAATGATGAAACCGGTAAAATGGAAACCAGTACGGATGCCTACACCCTTGTGATCAGCGGAAGTGGCGCCATGTGGGACTTCCACAGGGATTTCGATGAAGGACGTGACGAATGGCTGGATGGACCAGAACCGGGATGGTCATTTATAAGAGGCGATATTACAAGAATTGTTGTGGAAAGTGGAGTATCCAGGATAGGTGAGTTCTCTTTTGCATGGATGAACCATGTCAAAGAGGTTACGCTTCCATCAACCCTTACATCTGTCGGAGGGTTTGCTTTCCATAATCTTGTTAACTATACATATGATGGAAAAGACTGGAATCTGGAGTCAGGACTGGAACAGATTACAATCCCTGCCTCAGTAACTTCTATCGAACGTGGAGCATTTTCTGATTGTGAAAAGCTTTCAAAAGTAAATTATTCTGGAGAAATCGCAAATGTTTGCCCGAATGGTACGTACGATGATGGAAGTGCATGGAGCAATAGGAATCGTGTGGTGGAGGCCTTCTGGAATACTCCTTTTGGAGAAAACTATGGTCTTTCCGGAAAATGCGGTGACAACGTAACTTATCAGCTGACAAGAAACTCAGACAGCTTTAAATTCTATAACGATGAGGAACAGAGATACGATACCTGTACAGACTGTTATACCCTGACCATCAGCGGAAGCGGAGCAATGTGGGATTATGCTTACGACTGGGATGAAGACGGTAATGAAATCAGGGAAAAAGCAACCCCATGGGACGACTTCAGATGGAACATTACCAGAATCGTTGTAAATCCGGGAGTGACGGAAATTGGTGATTGGGCGTTTATATTTTCACATCATGTAAACAGCGTCTCTCTTCCAAATGGCTTAAAGAAGATTGGTTTCCGTGCTTTCTATTGTAGCCAGGATGGAGAAGGTGAAGATGAGAACTGGCATGCAACATCCGGTTTAAAAGAAATTACCATCCCATCTACGGTAACATCTATTGACTTTGGAGCATTTGCGGATTGCGGTATGCTTACAAAGGTAAATTATGCAGGAGAAATCGCAGATATTTGCCCAAGCGGAGAAGAGGATGGAGTTCCATGGACTAACAAGATTCGTGTGATGACTGTATTCTGGGGATCTCCTTTTGCAGAAAACTATCTTCCATGGAATGCGATCACAGTAAATAAAGATACAGTAAGCCTGAAAGCAAATGCGACAAAGGCACAGAGCTTTACACTGGGAGCAGCAAACACAGCGAAACTTCCGATGAAATATACCAGCAGCAGTTCTTCTGTAAAAGTTGATGCATCAGGAAAAGTGACCGTTTCCAAGAATTTTGCCGGCACAGCAAAGATCAACATTACCACAGCAGCAACAGAAGAATATCAGGCAGGAACAAAAGTTGTAACTGTTAAAGTAGCCAAACTCGCCCAGCCAATGAAAGTAAGCGCCTCCACAACCAGCGTAAAACTTTCCGCAGTGAAGAAAAAAGCACAGAAAGTCACACTGAAAGTTACAAAGGCACAGGGTAAGGTAACTTACACCAGCAGCAGTAAAAAGTATGTAACCGTATCCGCCAAAGGCACAGTTACCCTGAAAAAAGGAACACCAAAGGGAACATATAAGATCACTGTAAAAGCTGCAGGAAAAGGCATCTACGCTGCAGGATCAAAAGTGATTTCTATCAAGGTAAAATAAAGGATAGCTAAAATAAAAACTTTACAAAAATGGTGCAGCCGTTATGGTTGCACCATTTTTATCTGTTGGTTTCATTGCTATTTTTCGGCAATTTCGATATAATTGTTCTAACAGAAATTGCAGGAGAGAAAAAATAACATGGCAAAGTTTAAAGAGTTTGATTTTATGGATGTGGAATCCCTTTGTGACCTGGGAAAGGCACTATCTTCGCCTATTCGAGTGGAGATGCTTCAGCACTTATATGAAAAAGGAATGATTATTGGGGAAATTGCAAAAAAAATGAATCTTCCGGCTTCCAGTGCCGCTTTTCATTTGAAAATGTTGGAGCAGGCGGGGCTGATCCGTATCGAGAAACAACCGGGTACCAGAGGCAGTGTAAAATATTGTATGATGAAAGTAGATTATGTCAATGTAAATCTGGTGAAAAAAAATACAGATATTGATGAAGTATATAATGCAGAACTTCCCGTGGGAGGCTTCAGCAGCTGCTGTGTGACACCTACCTGCGGGCTTTTTGGACCAGATGGTTTTATTGGGGAAGATATGGAGTACTGTTTTTATTATCCTGACCGTATAAAAGCGGGGATTATCTGGACATCCTCCGGATATTTAGAATATCAGTTTGCCAATGGTGTACCCAAAAACAGAAATGTAAAAAAAATGACTCTGTCTCTGGAAATCTGTTCTGAAGCACCGGGATATCGGGAGGACTGGAAATCAGATATTACTTTCTGGATCAATGGAATAGATATAGGTACCTGGACCTGTCCGGGAGATTTTGGCGGCAGGCGTGGCAGGTTAAATCCTCCTACATGGCCCAGCGGTAATACACAGTACGGTCAACAGGTGATTCTTGAAATAAAATCAGATGGAACTTATTTAAATGGGATAAAAATCAGCAATGTCAATGTAGAACAGCTAAATATTATGAAAAGTCCTTGCGTGACCGTCAGAATCGGAAACAAGCCCGATGCAGAGTATGAAGGTGGGTTTAATATCTTTGGAAAGCACTTTGGTGATTACAACCAGGATATTGTACTGACCATGGAATATTAAAAGAATATTTGATAAAAGCAGGTAAAGGCCGGAGAGTTTTGGGAATCTCTTCCGGTCTTTACTTGTAGCATAGGTGAAAAATTGCACAAATAAAACAGAAATATTGTGCTATAAAATAGGATTACATAAAAACATACAGCAAAACTGTTATATTAATAAAAATATATGGTGTTTTTGTTAAAAAAACAAAAAAATATATTGAAAATCTCGTCAAGGTGTAGTAATATAAAGCCACAAAGAACAGTAATTCTGTAATAAATATGTCGAATTAGTGCGTGAATACAACTATTATAACAGAAATACTGTTTCAATCATCTATCTCGGCCGGATAGCGAAAATAAAAAACAGGAGGAATGAATAATGAAAATGAGCAAAAAATTACTGTGCAAACTTCTTGCCGGAGCTATGGTACTTTCTATAGGCGGAATGACTGCTATGGCAGAAGATGTAGATATGAACGAAGATGGAACTATCAACAATCCTGAGGCTGTAGAGGTTGCAGACAATGAACTTGCTTTCTGGTCACTGTTTACAGGAGGAGACGGAGAATGGTTCGGTAAGATCGTGGATGATTATAATGCAACATCACCTGCTAATCCAATCAAATGTATTACACTGGTATGGGCAGATTATTATACCAAGCTTCAGACAGCTGTAGCTACAGGAAATGGCCCTGATATTGGTGTTTCTCATGTATCCAAACTGTATGAACTGGCTGACACAGGTGTAGTTGAACCAATTACTGACCAGCTGGATGAGTTGGGTGTAGATCTTACTGAATATTTCTCACAGGAATCCATTGATTCTGTAACAATTGATGATGATATTTATGCAATTCCACTGGATACACACAGTGAAGTTATGTACTATAACATTGATCTCCTTGATCAGGCAGGAGTTACTGAGGATGATGTAAAAGGTGTTAAGAGCGCAGAAGATTTTGAAGCTATCTGTGCAAAACTGAAAGAAGCTCTTCCGGAAGACTGTTCCGTAATTTCTCTTCAGACAAATGGCGATGATCCATTCCGTATCTGGTATGCAGTATACTTCCAGATGGGTGGAACTGATTTCGTAAATGATGGCGCTACAGAATGTACTCTTGATGTTGAAAAAGCACGTGCTGCTATGGAATGGGTTAAGAGCCTGTATGACAACGGATACATCCTTGAAGGTATTGATGACCAGACTGCTTTCTTCCAGGCAGGCAAAGCTGCATTCAGCTTTGGTGGTACTTGGGTAACAGGTAATCTGGAAGCTACAGAAGGACTGAACTTCAATAATACAACGTTCCCACTTCTGTTTGGTGATACACCATATTGCTGGTCTGATTCTCATACTCTGACCATTCCGGTAAATGCAGACAGAACAGAGGAAGAAACTCTGGAAGCAGTAAAATTCATCGTATCTGCATCTGTTGACGGTGGTATTACCTGGGCTGGTTCCGGTCAGATTCCATCTGCTCTGAAAGCAAATGAGAGTGATGAATACAAGGCAATGAAGGGATACAATGTTGTTGACGAACTGAAATATTCCAAATATGCTCCACTGGCATCTAACTATTACGGTGGTATGAAAGCTGATCTGATCACAGCTCTTGACGGATACTGGCAGAACATGGATGACATTGACACAGCATGTGATAACGTAGTTGCAGCAATTGAAGACAACCTTGACTAGTCATTACGCAACAGAATGATTTTGGAATAACAGGGGGAAGGGATCTGATCCCTTCCCCGTTATTTTTTTATAATTCAGGAGGAATTATATGAACAGTATGAAAAAAAGACAAAAAAGAGCTACTATTACAGCTCTGATTTTTATTCTTCCTTTCTTTATTTTATTCACAATTTTTACAATTTATCCTGTCATCCAGGGTGTCTGGGTCAGCCTGAATAAATGGAATCTGATGGGGCGCCAGGAATTCGTAGGGTTGGAAAACTATATAAAAATGTTCAGTGATGCAAAATTCTGGACCACGCTGAAGAATACGTTTTTATTCACTTTAATTACAGCTCCTCTGATTGTTGTAGTATCACTGGTATTTGCGCTGCTTGCCAACAGACCTGTAAAATATAAAAAGTTTCTTCGGATTGCTTATTATATACCGGGAGTTCTGTCTGTATCTGTTGGTTCATTTATTGCACAGTATACCTTTGCACCGTATCGTGGGCTTGTCAATGGTATTCTGACATCCCTGAACCTTGTTACAACTTCAACAGAACCACAGTGGTTTCAACGCCCGGAACTTGCCTGGGCAGTTGTTGTCATCATGACGGTATGGTGGACTTGTGGTTTCCCAATGCTGATGTATTTGTCCGCACTGCAGGATATTTCTCCTGACCTGATGGAAGCAGCTGCTGTGGATGGCGCGAATGCAAGGCAAAAACTGTTCCGTATTACATTGCCGCTTCTGAAGCCAACAATTTATATCGTAACGATGCTTCAGATTATCGCATGTTTTAAGGTGTTTGGACAGATTCGGTTAATCACCGGAGGTGGACCTGGAAACTCCACAAAATCACTTGTTATGTATATTTATGAGGCTGCATTTGACAAAAATAAACTGGGCTATTCTGCAGCCATGTCATATGCGTTATTTATTATCATTGCCATCTGTGTTATAATTCAGATGAAGCTGCAGAAGGGGGATGAATGAGCATGAAAAAGAAAATAAAAGGTGGAAATATTGCTCTTATGATCATTTCCCTGTTGCTTGCGTTAATTATGATCTTTCCACTGATCTGGTCTTTGTTCTGTTCACTGCAGCATGAAGGCAAACAATTTGCAACAATCTGGGCATGGTTTACACCTCCCTATACACTGCAAAATTATCCAGAGCTTATTCAGGGCAGTAATACACTGATGTGGTTTAAAAACAGCCTTTTGGTTGCAGTGATTGCCACGATTCTGACACTTTTTGTATCAACATTGGCGGCTTATGCACTGGCCAAAATTCCGTTTAAAGGAAGCAAAGCATTGTATATGTATTTCCTGTTGGGAATGCTGGTTCCGGGAGAGGCAACCATTGTTCCTCTGTTTATTCTGGTAAATAATATGGGACTGATTGATACATATGCAGGATTGATCCTTCCGGGGGTTGCAGGGGCGATGATGCTGGTGATCACCATGAACTTTTTCAAGACGATTCCTGAAGAACTTCTGGAAGCTGTACGAATCGACGGAGGCAGTGAGTTTACCATTTACTGCAGAATCATTATGCCACTGTCCAAACCAATTCTGTCAACGGTTGGTCTGATGACCTTTATCAATAGCTGGAATAACTATCTGTGGCCTCTTCTTTGTGTATATAATGAGAAGATGTTTACACTTCCAATCGGTATTCCGACATTATTGAGTATTCAGCGTCCGGACTATGTGGTACCAATGACCGCTAATATGATTGCGTCTCTGCCGATGATCATTCTGTATCTGATCTTTGAAAAACAGATTGTCCAGAGTGTTGCCATGGATGGAATTAAGGGATAAAAATGACAAATGGAGGAAAATAATTCATGAAATGCTATATCAAAGATTATCCAAGACCTCAGTTTGTACGTGAGAATTGGGAAAATCTAAATGGAACCTGGGATTTTACATTTGATGATGCGAATCAGGGCGAACATGAGAAATGGTTTGAGAAATTTGCAGGGGAATGGATGAAGATTCAGGTACCATTTACTTATGAAACAAAACTAAGTGGTATCCAGGATGAAAGACGCCATGACAACGTATGGTATCACCGTACAATTCAGGTAGATGCGAAAAAATTGGAAGGCAGCCGTTTTATGATTCATTTTGAAGGCAGTGATTTCCATACAAAACTCTGGGTAAACGGCCAGTATGCAGGAGACCATAAAGGCGGTTATGCAAGATTTTCTTTTGATATTACAGACCTTTTGAAGGATGGAGAAAACGATCTTACTGTTAAAGTAGAGGATTCTTTTGATATTCAGCAGCCACGTGGAAAACAGCGCTGGGTAAAGGATAATTTTGCCTGCTGGTATGTGCAGACAACGGGAATCTGGAAAACGGTATGGACGGAGTATGTTCCGGAAATTCGTCTGGATAAAGTAAAAATGACACCTGTTCTTCAAAATGCGGCACTGGAGCTTGAATATGAAGTAGAAGCTCCGGAATCTCTGTTTGATGGACAGCTTGAAATCGTTGCAGAGGTGACTTTTGGAGATATTCTGATCAACAGAACAGCAACGGCAATTACTGCTTCCCATATCAAAGCAACTGTAGATGTGTACCATAAAGGCGGCGATGGCTTTGAATGGGGTGTACGTACATGGAGCCCAGAAAGCCCAAGCCTCTATGATATCACGTTCAAAGTAATAAAAGAAGGAACAGTAGTGGATACCATTGGATCTTATTTTGCGATGCGTGAAATCAGAATCGATGGACCGAACATTCTTTTAAACGGACGTCCGCTGTATCAGAGACTGATCCTGGATCAGGGTTACTGGAAAGATTCTCATCTTACACCACCGTCAGAAGAAGCCCTGATTGAAGATATCGATAAAATCCATGCAATGGGTTATAACGGCCTGCGTAAGCACCAGAAGACTGAGGATGAAAGATTCCTGTACTGGTGTGATGTCAAAGGTATGCTTGTATGGAGTGAAGTAGCTGCTGCATATCAGTATTCAGACAAAGC
Source organism: Muricoprocola sp. (assembly GCA_051879475.1). Classification (GTDB taxonomy): domain Bacteria; phylum Bacillota; class Clostridia; order Lachnospirales; family Lachnospiraceae; genus Marvinbryantia. The sequence goes on from JBJEMC010000093.1 coordinate 22,142, forward strand.
GGTGGAAGAATTTACTCATGAATGGCTGGAGATTGTAAGACAGAATTATAATCATCCTTGTATCATTACATGGACACCAGTCAACGAGTCCTGGGGTGTTCCAATGATCAAAACAGACCCAACTCATCAGCATTTTTCAGAAATGCTGTATCACCTGACCAAGAGTATTGACAAATACCGCCCGGTAATTGTGAATGATGGATGGGAACACACGATTTCCGATATTATCACGTTACATGATTATGAGGAATGTGGAGAGATTTTGAAAGCTCGCTATACAGAGTATAAAGATGAAATCCTGAATGATGATGTTTACCATTGTGGTCATCACAGCGCCATGGCAAATGGTTATTCTTACAAGGGACAGCCAATTATCATCAGCGAATACGGTGGAATTGCTTTCTCCGGAGGCGCAGAAGGCGAATGGGGTTATGGTAATACTGTAGCGACAAAAGAAGAATTTATTGAACGTTTTGACCGTATTACAACTGCCGTAAAAGAAATCCCATACTGTTGCGGCTTCTGTTACACACAAGTATCAGATGTACAGCAGGAAATTAATGGACTGATGGACATGGAACGGAATTTCAAGATTGATCCGGAAATTATTCGTGAAATCAATGAGCGTAAGGTTGGATACTGGAGATCATATATGTAAAACAAATATGATTTAACAAAAAGGCATAATCTCGTTAGGGGTTATGCCTTTCGCAGTTTAGAGGAGAAAATATAATTTTTTAATTGCTTTTTCTGGAAATAGGGTTAGAATCAATAAAGAGTAAATTGGTTTACATGAAACCATGGAAAAGGGAGAAAATTATGCAGTTTGAGAATAAAGTAGTTGTGATTACCGGCGGTGCGCATGGAATTGGAAAGGCAGTAAAAGAAGTCTTTGAGGCGGAAGGCGCGGCAGTTGAAGTAATTGATATCGCAGAGGGAGACCATTTTGTGGGAGATATCAGCAAGAAAGAAGTGCTGGAAGTATTTGCCTCTTATGTACTTAAGAAACATGGTCATGTGGATTATCTGATCAATAATGCCCTTCCAATTATGCGGGGGATTGATCAGTGTTCTTATGAGGAATTTGAGTATGCCATGGCTGTAGGTGTGACAGCACCGTTTTACCTTACGAAGTTGTTTCAGGAGCATTTGGGAGAGGGAGCATGTATCATCAATATGTCCTCTTCCAGAGACCGGATGAGCCAACCCCAGACGGAGAGTTATACAGCAGCAAAGGGGGGCATTGCAGCCCTTACCCATGCCCTGGCAGTGAGTCTGGCTGGGAAGGCACGGGTAAATTCCATTTCTCCGGGATGGATTGAGACTGGGGATGAGACTTATGAAGGACCGGATGCGGACCAGCAGCTGGTAGGCCGGGTTGGAAATCCCATGGATATTGCAAATATGATTTTGTTTCTCTGTTCTGATAAGGCGGGTTTTATTACGGGAGAGAATATCTGTATCGATGGCGGCATGACAAGGCAGATGATCTATCATGGCGAGCATGGATGGAAGTATGAGAAAGAGATTAAAGGATAAGGACGTATAGACATGACAAAAGATTTGACAGAGGGAAAAATCACCCCGATATTAATTAAATTTACGATACCACTGGTATTGGGAAATCTATTTCAGCTGACGTATAATGCGGTAGACAGCATGATTGTGGGAAGATTTGTAGGTAAGGAAGCGCTGGCGGCTGTCGGGATCTGTAACCCCATTATGACAATGCTTCTTCTGCTCATGAGCGGATTGTGTATGGGTGCCAGCATCCTCATGGGAAACCAGTATGGAGCAAAAGACTATGATACTTTGCACAGGCAGATCAGTACCACCCTGTTGGCGGGAAGCGTGTTTTCTCTTGGATTAACGATCATAAGCATATGCTGTTCCTCGCTTATTTTAAAAACAATTCAGGTAGAAGCCTCTATCTTGCCCTTGACGCGCTCTTATCTGCATATTATTCTCATGGGACTTTTGTTCTCGTTTCTATATAATTTTTATACAAACGTCTTAAGAGCTTTGGGAGACAGCAGAACGCCCCTCTATTTTCTCATGGCAAGTGCGATTTTCAATATCTTTGGAGATCTGTTTTTTGTCATTGTTTTAAAATGGGGAAGTACAGGATGTGCCTTGTCCACAGTCATCAGTGAGGCTCTTTGCAGCCTGTTCTGTATCTTTTATGTGCAGAAGAAGGTTGAGATTCTTCACATGAATAAAAAATGGTTTGTTTTTGACCGCAGCCTTTTAAAGAAAACTATTGCATACGGATGGGTCAGTGCACTTCAGCAGGCGGTAGTCCCCTTTGGAAAAATTGTAATGCAGAGCGTGGTAAATACCATGGGAGTTTCCGCGGCAGCTGCCTTTGGCGTATGTAATCGAATCGATGACTTTGCCTATACTCCACAGCAGAATATCGCTCATGCAATGACCTCCTTCATGGCACAGAACAGGGGAGCAGGGAAAAAGGACAGAATGAGAGAAGGATTTAAACGAGGCATGCTCATTGAATTTTGCTATGGTCTTATGGTACTTCTGGTCTGCTTTTTTGGAGCAAGACACCTCATGGAAGCATTTACCTCAGATGAGTCAGTAATTGCAGAGGGTATGAAATATCTGAAACTGATTTCAGTTATGTATATCTTACCGGCAATGACAAACGGAATTCAGGGATATTTCCGAGGAATCGGAGATCTGAAAGTGACCCTGTTTTCCAGTACCTTAAATGTAGTAGTAAGAATTATCCTGGTAATTCCTATGGTGCTGTGGGGCAACTGGGGAATTGAAGCACTGCCCGTCGCTTACTGCATCGGATGGATCAGTATGCTCATTGCAGAGCTGCCGCTGCTCATCAGGCATGAGAGGGGAATAAAATAAAAGAATCCTAGAGTGCCAGCTCTAGGATTCTCAAGTTCGTTACGGTGAACTAATCCGTTGGGCTAGTGCTGTCTGTCATTTCCGTCTAACCACTTACAAATGTAGTAGCCAACTACAGATGCCAATACGGAAATAAGAAAAGCTAGTATGTAGTCCAATAGGGTCACCTCCTTCCGCTGGAAAGAGTCGACAGCAAGAAGAGAATAACACAACTAATATATTTTTTCAATCTAATGGTTGATTTTTTTGATAGATAAGCATATAATGATGTTAGCTAAGAAAAGCAAGTATATGTCCAACAGGGCGAGAGGGATCCAGAGTGCCAGCTCTGGATTTTTTCTTTATCGAGTAAGTAGTAAATAAAATGAGAAATCGAATGTAAAAAAGAAATGCTATAATATCAGAAAACAGACAACAGGAGGATCACAATGGTTAAACACATCATTTTATGGAAATTAAAAGAGGAATTATCTGAAGAGGAAAAAGTCCAGGTAATGGCAGGTATCAAAGAAGGTCTGGAAGGGCTTCAGGGTAAAATCCCGGGTCTGACAGAGATTAAGGTGCAGACAGAGAAACTGGCCAGCTCTACGGTAGACCTGATGCTGGATTCTACTTTTGAAAGTGTGGAAGCATTAAAGGGTTATGCAGTGCATCCTGAGCACGTTGCTGTAGCAGATGGAAAGGTTAGACCATACACAGCAGTACGTTCCTGCATCGATTACGAATTCTAAAATAGAGCTTAAAAAGAGACCAGAAAACGGTCTCTTTTTTCTTGACAAATTTTCACTTGAGGGGTACCATAAGTGTACTAACACGAATAGTACACTTGATACGAGAGGGGGATTACATGATTGTCATAGACTATAAAGACCGAAGACCCATCTATGAGCAGATAGTAGAGAAGTTTCAGATGCTGATCGTGAAGGGAATCCTGGAACCGGACAGTCAGATGCCGTCGGTGAGACAACTGGCGAAGGAACTGGGGATCAATCCTAACACCATACAGAAAGCTTACACCATGCTGGAACAAAGCGGATATATTTATCCCGTTAAGGGAAGAGGGAATTTTGTAACCGGAGGAGACCGTCTGGCTGCTCAGAAGCAGGAGGCTTTTTTAGAGCAGTTTGAGAAGAGCATCCGGCAGGCAAAGGAGCTGCAGATTACACAGGAGAAACTGATGGATAAGATCCATGAAGTATATAGAAGTGAGGGGGAGAAACAACATGATTGAGGTAAAACAGGTCAGGAAGCAATTCGATGATATCTGTGCTTTAAATGATGTCTCATTTACGATTGAAGACGGCAGCGTCTATGGCATCGTGGGGACAAATGGTGCAGGAAAAAGCACCATGCTCAGAGTAATGGCAGGGATTTTACATCCTGAGCATGGAGAGGTTCTGGTGGATGGACAGAATGTATTTGAGAATCCGGAGGCGAAGAGGAATCTCGTTTTTATTCCGGATACATCTTATTTTTTTCCGAATTCCAGAATCAAAGATATGATGGAGTACTATGCGGTGGTTTATCCGGAATTTCAAAAGGAGCGTTTTAAACAGTTTTGCAGTCAGTTTGATCTGGATACAAACAGGAAGTTATCGACCTTTTCCAAAGGAATGAAGAAGCAGGTTTCCGTATTATTGGGAGTCTGTGCCAATACGAAGTATATGTTCTGTGATGAGACCTTTGACGGGCTGGATCCGGTGGTACGTCAGGCGGTAAAGGCGATTTTTATTGATGAGATTATGAACAGACAATTTACTCCCGTTATTGCTTCTCACAATCTGCGGGAAATGGAAGATATCTGTGACCAGGTGGGGCTGCTTCATAAGGGCGGCATTCTCTTTTCCAGAGATCTGGCAGAGATGAAGACAGATATACATAAGATACAGTACGTGATCATGGACCCGAAGATGGAACAGAGGCTGACAGAGGAACTGGATGTCCTGAAAAAAGAAGAGAGAGGACAGCTCTCCTGCATTACAGCCAGAGGAACAGAGATGGAAATCGTGATGGCGATAGAGTCAAAGAAGCCATTATATTATGAGATTCTTCCATTGTCACTGGAAGAAATATTTATCAGCGAGACGGAGGTGATCGGATATGACATCAAAGATATCATTGGTTAATCTGGGAAAACAGTCAGCAAAGCATAATCTGGCGATAGCGGCACTTTTGGAACTGATTTATTTTTGCAGTCTGCCCCTGGCTTTTTTAATGATGCTGTACGGTGTAAAGCAACAATACTCTTCTTATATGGGAATGCAGGAAACAGAATTGGCTGTCAGAATGGCTCAAAATGCCACAGACTTTCTTGGATATAATGCAGCAGGCATAGTTCTTGCCTGTATGTGCGCAGTACTTCTTGGAATCTGGCAGTTTAAATATCTGCATAATGCACAGCAGATGGATTTTTACCACAGTTTTTCGGTGAAAAGAGAATCCTTCTTCTGGGTGCAGTATCTCGCTGGTTTTGTGATGTGGGCCTTTATTTTCCTGATCAATCTGATTCTGGCAATTGGAATTGCTTCATGGAATGGTTTGATGACGGGAGAACTCTGGATCCTGACGGGAAAAATGTTTTTCATACAACTGATTTCCTTTTTGATGATGTATGGATTTATGATACTTGCCATGATGCTGACAGGAAAAATCCTGGTGGCGATTCTTGGGATGGCGGTCTTCGTTCTGTATGGACCGGGAGTATCGATTCTGGAAAAATCTCTTTGCGATATCTTCCTGCTCAGTTATTCCACAGAATATATGTCAAGAGATGCTTATGCTCATATGTCACCTCTTGGGGTGCTCATTAAGATGTTTGGAAAATATACAGATCAGCAGAGAGTGGGAGAATGGCTCCTGGCGATACTTCTTACAGGAATATTAACAGCAGTGATCAGTATACTTCTGTACAAAAAAAGAGGCTCTGAGATGGCAGGGCAGGCCATGGCATTTCCGCTTCTGGCCAGAATCATTAAATTTCTGCTTCTGATTCCATTGTCTCTGGTGACGGGACTTCTGTTTTATTCCATGATGGAATATGATAAACTGTGGCTGTTTGTGGGAACGGGCTTTGGCTTCCTGTTGTTCTCGGGAGTGATCGAGTTTATTTACTGTATGGATATCCGGGAAATATTCAGGGATAAAAAACAGATGCTCATAAGTGCAGCTGTGACGGTGGCAATACTGGCAGGATTTCGCTTTGATGTGATCGGTTTTGACAGGAACCTTCCAAAGCAGTCCCAGGTGCAGAGCATGGAAATCGGTATGACAGAACTTCTGGGTAATGTAATGAATCCATATGTCACTCATGTATATGAGAAGATATATGTCACTGATGATCCATCATACCAGGAGGATTATGTCTGGGTAGAGTCAGTCAATAACCCGTCTGTGCAGGTTCCGGAAGAAGATATTTCCAGAATGTATGAGTTACTGGAATGCCGGCTGACCAGGGAAGAACTTTTGGCAGACAGTGATTTTCAGGCCAGGGAAAACTGTACACCGGTGAACTGTGTGTTCCATATGAAAAATGGCAGTGAAAAAGCCAGAACATACTGGATTGACCTGGAAGTGGAAACGGAATATCTGAAAAGCTATTTTGAAGATCCGGAAATACGCAAAATTCTGATTCCGATTCTTTCACTGTCCGAAGAGAATCTTGTAAAAATGGAAATTTATCTGCAAGAGAATTCCTTTACGCTGGAAGGAGCAGAAGCCAGGGAAGTATTTAAAATTTTCCGTGAGGAATGGGAAAATATCAGCTTTGATGAGATTACAGGCAGTAATGCTTCATCAATAGAGTTGGATATCCTTTATACCGGGGAAGATGGAAGAGTTTACGGAAAACAATTCTGGCCAAATGATGCTTTTTCCAAAACAAAAGAGTGTATCGAAAAACTGATGGAAGAAAAAAATTAGGCACAACTACCAAAGATTAGTTTGCTATTCTATTGAATCCGTTTTGAATAAATGTTACTATTATGTCATGTATTTAACAAGGAGCGGAGGATAATTATATGAAGAAACTTGCAGTGAAAAAAGGCGCAACCTGTATGGCATGTCTGGCATGTGTAGATGCATGTTCAACAGCATATTATAAAGTAAATGTAGATCCTGGAAAGGCAGCACTTCAGATCGTAGAACGTAAAGGAGAACCAAAACCTGTTGCATGTCCACAGTGTGGTAAATGTGCAGAGGCTTGTCCAAACGGAGCAATCAAGCAGAATGCAAAGGGTGTTTACATGATCAACAAGAAGCTTTGTACAGGATGCGGCAAGTGTGTAGAAGCATGTCCATTTGGTCTGATCGTAAAACCGGAAGGAGCTGAGACGGCTTCGAAATGTATCGCATGTGGTCTTTGCGCAAAAGCATGTCCGATGGATGTTCTTGAAATTGTTGAAAAATAATCAGGTTACAGAAATAGGAGAGATTTTTCTCTCCTATTTTTTTAAAAACAAATCCTATATTCCCTATTGACATAGTAGGGAAATAGGGGTATACTCATGACAGATGAAAGTATTATAAATGAGGAGGAAGAGCATTATGGCAAAGATATATAAAGGGACACTGGACTTAATTGGAAATACACCACTGGTAGAAGTGACAAATATTGAAAAAGATCTGGGACTGGAGGCAACAGTTCTTGTGAAATTGGAATATTTAAACCCGGCAGGGAGCGTAAAGGACAGAATTGCAAAAGCAATGATCGAGGATGCAGAAGAACGAGGAGCGTTAAAACCGGGATCCGTTATAATTGAACCTACTTCAGGTAATACAGGTATTGGTCTTGCGTCGATTGCAGCAGCAAAAGGATACCGCATCATCCTGACGATGCCGGAGACAATGAGTGTGGAAAGAAGAAATATTCTGAAGGCGTATGGTGCAGAGATCGTGCTGACAGAAGGTACAAAGGGAATGAAGGGAGCAATCGCCAAGGCAGAAGAGTTGGCGAAAGAGATCCCGAACAGCTTTATTCCAGGGCAGTTTGAGAATCCTGCCAATCCTGCTGCTCACAGGAATACCACAGGACCGGAAATCTGGAGAGATACAGATGGAAAGGTGGATATCCTGATCGCAGGTGTCGGTACAGGAGGAACCCTGACAGGAACCGGCGAATATCTTAAGACACAGAATCCTGAAGTGAAAGTAGTTGCCTTGGAACCTGCGGGATCACCGGTATTATCAGAAGGAAAATCCGGTGCTCATAAGATTCAGGGCATTGGAGCAGGATTTGTACCACAGGTTTTAAATACGAATATCTATGATGAAATTTTTAAGGCAGAGAATGAAGATGCTTTTGCGGCTGCAAAGCTTCTGGCAAAGAAGGAAGGAATCCTGGTAGGCATCTCTTCAGGAGCAGCACTTCATGGAGCTATCAAACTGGCGAAACGTCCGGAAAATAAGGGAAAGACTATTGTTGCCATCCTGCCGGATTCAGGAGACAGATATTATTCAACTCCATTGTTCACAGAATAAATAATTCAAATCATATCAGAGACAATAAGTCATAAACGGAAATAGTTTATGACTTATTGTCGTGTAAAAATCTACCATTATTGACGCAGCAAGTGCGCCAGGAAAGGGGAAAGTATGATAGATCAGTTTTCCAGAACCCGTTTATTGCTGGGAGGAGCAGCAATGGAACGATTAAAGAATGCCAGAGTGGCAGTATTTGGGATTGGTGGAGTCGGAGGCTATGTGTGTGAAGCTCTTGTCAGAAGCGGAGTAGGAGAATTTGACCTGATTGACAGTGATACGGTCAGTCTGACGAATCTCAATCGCCAGATCATTGCCACCAGAAAGACGGTGGGACAATATAAAGTAGATGTTATGAAGGAACGTATGCAGGAGATTAATCCAGACGTAAAAGTGCATGTTTATAGGTGCTTCTTTCTTCCGGAGAATGCTCATGAATTTCCTTTTGAGAAATACGATTACGTGGTAGATGCTGTAGATACGGTGACGGCAAAGCTGGAAATTATCATGCGGGCAAAAGAAAATGGCGTTCCGGTTATCAGCAGTATGGGAGCTGGCAATAAACTGGATGCAAGCCAGTTTAAAGTGGCTGATATTTATAAAACAAAGGTATGCCCTTTGGCAAAGGTGATGCGCCGGGAACTGAAAAAACGTGGGGTGAAAAAGTTAAAGGTCGTATATTCCGAGGAACTTCCGATTAAACCTGCGGAGGAGACTGTTGCGGAATATAAGGAAGCTTGTCAGACAGAACCGTCAGCAGATCCTGTGGGAGAACGAAGGAGTCTTCCGGGCAGCGTGGCCTTTGTCCCTTCTGTGGCAGGGCTGATTCTTGCAGGGGAAGTAGTAAAAGACCTTGCTGCTGGAACGACGTGAGCAGTAACAAGTGAACAGTAAATGACATTTTTTTCTTGAAACGGCAGAGTATTACGGCTATAATAACTTTATCATTTATGTATCTGGCAGGTAAAGATATAATGAATATAGAAGAAATGCGTAATCTGCCGATTGGGTTTCTGGACTCAGGGGTCGGTGGAATCAGTGTGTTAAAGCAGGCTGTAAAGCTTATGCCAACAGAAGATTATATATATTATGGTGATTCCGCAAATGCTCCATATGGAGTAAAAGATCCGGAGGAAATCAGAAGGCTGACCTTTGCTGTGGTGGATCATTTACTGGAAAAAGGAATAAAAGGTCTGGCAGTAGCATGTAATACGGCTACCAGTGCTGCAGTCAGAAAGCTGAGAATGATGTATCCTGAGCTGCCAATCGTAGGGATTGAACCGGCCATTAAGCCGGCAGTAGAGATGTACCATGGTGGAAATATACTGGTGATGGCAACTCCTATGACGATTGCTCAGGAGAAGTTTCACGTATTACTGGATAAGTACAGAGGACAGGCAGAGATCATTCCCATTGCATGTAAGGGTCTTATGGAATTAGTAGAAGAAGGCAATCTGGAGGGATGGCGTATTGATGAGTATTTTCGTGAGTACATAGCTCCTTATGTGAACAGCCGGACAGAGACGATTGTTCTTGGCTGTACCCATTATCCTTTCCTAAGACCGCATTTGAGAAGTTTTTTGAAAAATGATACGATCCAGCTGATCGATGGAAGCTTTGGTACTGCCAGGGAGCTGAAGCGCAGACTGGATGAAAAAGGGCTTCTGAAAAATGGGAAAGAGAGGGGAACTATTACTTTTGAGAATTCTCTGGGATGTCAGAGAATGATAGACTTAAGTAAACGCCTGCTGGAGATGCCAATCGATTAATAAGAAGTGATAACACGTCGCAGGAAATGTACCCCTGCGGCGTTTTTGGTTGATAAAAATGAGAGAAAAAAGCCGATATCAGATGAACGTTGCAGTAGTGACACAGTCGCTGCGCAGCCAGAAGCCTTCCGGTCATCCGGAAGAAGACAGAGAAAAACTATATCAGAAATTTCAAACCACCGGGCAGGAGCCGGTAAAGATGGCAACGGCTCTCTGGGGATATTTTGAGTTAAAAGAGATTCCGCAGAAATGGAAACAGGAATTTGAAACTTACCTGAAATCTCATGTGCGCAATGCTGTGGAAGCATTGATTGAGGAAAATGAACCGGAAAAAATCCAGGTGTTTGAGGAAGCAGGATGGTTTGGGGAGACGCAGCTGGAAGTATTTATAAAAATTGCCAGGGAGCGTCAGAAAATGCAGGCACTGGTTTATCTGATGAAGTTAAAAAATGAGAAATATGGTTACAAAGACCATGATTTTGAACTTTGAAAGGGGAAAATATGAGCGAGGATAGAAAACAACGTCTTTGCGTGGAAATCCTGCAGAATTGCAGGAATGAACTGTATCATTATTTCCCTTATCTGGACGGTGCTTTTGCCAGTGTGGGATACCGGGATAAGAAAGAAGAGCCGGGAATCTCAGTGGATGGAACAGATCTGATCTATCACTGCGATGCTTTGCTGAGAAGGTATCTGGATTTGCCGGTTTCTTTGACCAGAGGGTATCTGCATATGTTGCTGCACTGCCTGTTTTTGCATATTTTCCCGGAACAGTCCGGGCTTGACAGGAATCGGTGGGATCTGGCCTGTGACATTGCGGTGGAAGCTATGATAGAGGCAGAGCAGATTAGGGAATTACAGCTTCCGGAATCAGATGTCCGAGAGAGAACGTTTCGGGTGCTTTTTGGAAACCGGATGGATGCATTGGATGGACGAGGAATCGAGATGCAAGGCCACCGTTCTTATCAGGCACAGCAGATTTATCAGATGCTGGAGAGCCAGAAGTTCCCGGATGCAGAGGAAGAGCTTCGTGCAGCATTTTCTTTTGACGATCATGCTCTGTGGTATGAATGGAAAGAGGATGGGAAAAAAGCCAGGGCAAAGACGAAATGGGAGAAAATCCGGTCCTATACGGGAATGCAGCAGCAACAGCAAAAGAAAAAGGCAGGTATGGCAAAGGGAGAATATGAAGAAGAACTGCCAGTGTCTGGGAAGAACAGGTATGATTATCATACGTTTCTGCAACAGTTTGCCATTCCAAGAGAAGAAATGGAGCTGGATCTTGAGAGCTTTGATTATATATATTACCATCTGGGGATGGAAGTATATGGGGATATGCCTTTCATTGAACCTCTGGAATACAAGGAAGTCAGTCGCCTGGAAGAACTGGTAATCGCCATTGACACTTCCGGCTCCTGTACCAAAGAGATTGTGCAGCAGTTCCTTGCAGAGACCTACAGCATGCTCAGCAGGAAAGAAAATTTTTTCCACAAAATGAATGTTTATCTGATACAGTGTGATTGCCATATTCAGGAGGTGAAAGTGATTCATTCCGAGGAAGAATGGAAGAATTACTGTGAAAATATCAGAATCCTTGGAAGGGGCGGCACAGATTTCCGCCCGGTATTTCAATTGGTGGAAGAATTAAGAGCCAAGAAAGAGATCAAAGATCTGAAAGCACTGATTTACTTTACAGATGGGGATGGAATCTATCCCCGGCAGAAACCGGATTATGAAACAGCCTTTGTACTTTTGCAGGAGAAAGCACGAGTGGATCTGGTGCCGGACTGGGCATTGAAAATTATTATATGAGGAAACACGGATGAATATTAAAGAAGCAAAACAGGAAATCAGCAATGCGCTGAGAGCCTATCATGAAAAAGATGAACTGGGAAATTATTGTTATCCCCTGGTAAGGCAGAGACCGATTCTGTTAATGGGGCCTCCGGGAATCGGAAAGACGGCTATTATGGAACAGGTTGCAAAAGAAAATGATGTGGGGCTGGTGGCTTATACGATTACCCACCATACCAGGCAAAGTGCGGTGGGACTTCCAAAAATCAAAGAAAAAATCTATGATGGACATCCTGCCAGCGTGACAGAATACACTATGAGTGAGATCATTGATTCTGTCTATGCCTGCATGGAACGAACCGGAAAACGGGAAGGAATTCTGTTTATTGATGAAATTAACTGCGCTTCAGAAACGTTGGCACCTACGATGTTGCAGTTTCTTCAGAATAAAACCTTTGGAACCCACAAGATTCCCGAAGGCTGGATGATTGTGGCAGCGGGAAACCCGCCGGAGTATAACAAATCCGTAAGAGAATTCGACATTGTTACTTTGGATCGTATTCGAAGAATTGACATTGATGTGGATTGTGAGGCATGGATGGAGTATGCCTGGAATCATGAAATTCATGGAGCAATTCTTTCTTATTTGAATATCCGAAAAGAGAGCTTTTATCTTATCAGGAATAATGCAGATGGAAAGTTTTTTGTGACGGCCCGAGGCTGGGAGGATCTGTCTCAGATTCTGAAAAGCTATGAAAGACTGCAGATTCCGGTTACAGAACAGCTGGTCATCCAGTTTTTGCAGGAAGAAGAAACCGCAAAGAGTTTTACGGCATATTATCAGCTGTATGTGAAATATGGACAGGATTATGGAATCCCGGAAATACTGGAAAATCAGATGGATGCGGATCTGCGAAGAGAGAAGATTGAGATGGCGAAAGGTGGTAGCTTTGAAGAAAGATTTACAGTAACGGGACTGGTTCTATCTTATTTAAATACCAGGTTTGGAGTATTCTGCAAGATGGAAAAGCAGGTGCAGGCTTTGCATCAGGCACTGAAGTATTTTAAGAAATATCAGCCAGAGCGTGATATGACCGCTTTAGATGATTTTATCTGTGAGAGAAAGAACAGTCTGAAAGTAAAATGGGATGCACAGTTGATTACCATGATGGAATATCAGGTGGAAAAATGGGTGCTTGCGAAACTGGAAGAATATGCTCTGGAAATAAAAAAGGAACATATGACAGATCGTCAGACCGGTTTTGAAAAGATAAAAGAACTCTTCCAGAAGGTACTTCAGGAGAGAAAAAGCAGCATTTTGCATTTGAAAGATCAGCTTACGCAGGCTTTTGGTTTTCTGGAGGACTGTTTTGGAGATGGACAGGAAATGGTTCTTTTTATGACAGAGCTTTCTAAGAACGAAAGAGCGATGGAGTACATCTCGGATCATGGATGTGAGCCATATTTTAAATACAGTGACAGGCTGCTGTTCCGGCAGAGAACAGAACAGCTGCAGGAAGATGTTCAGGAATTATTAGACAGTTTAGACGAAAAGTGATATACTGGCAACAAATTTGCATAAAGATAAGGAGGGAAATGTTACAGTTCAGGTGCCACTGTACTGGAACGCACGTGAACTGTAACAGGAAAGACATGAAAGTATTAATGGTAAATGGAAGCTGTCATAAAAATGGAAACACCAACAGAGCATTGACGGAGATTGGTGAGACTCTGGTAAAAGAAGGAATCGACTACGAAATTTTTCAGTTAGGAACAGAAGCAATCAGAGACTGTATCGGATGTAAAAAATGTACGGCAGATGGATGTGTATTCTCAGATGACTGTGTCAATGAGTTTGTTGCAAAGGCGAAGGAAGCAGATGGATTTATTTTTGGAACACCGGTATATTATGCGCATCCAAGCGGACGGGTGCTTTCTTTCCTGGACCGCGTATTTTACAGCAGCGGAAGAATCTTTTCCCATAAACCGGGAGCTGCAGTGGCAGTAGCAAGAAGAGGTGGAACCACAGCATCTTTTGATGTTATGAATAAATATTTTGGCATTTCCCAGATGCCGGTTGTTGGTTCTACTTATTGGAATATCGCCCATGGATGTGTGGAACAGGAATCAGGTCAGGATGCAGAAGGAATGCAGACCATGAGAAATCTTGCTCTGAATATGGCATGGATGCTGAAATGTATTGAGGCCGGCAGGGAAAAGGGCATTGCACTTCCGGAAGTGGACAGAACAAACAGAACGAACTTTATCCGCTAGTTGAGGCGAATCCAGATGATAGAGAAGGTTTTACCATTTCAGTTTATTAAAAAATCTCCTTTGTACGGGAGTTACAGAGGAATGAATTATCGTGTCACAGAAATGCATGGGGAACTGGAAGTCTGTACTTTTCCAGGTCCTTATGCTTTTTCATATACAGAAGAGGAGAAGAAGAAATATAAATATTTTGATTTTTCCCCGGAAGGTTATGAGGAAGCAATCCGTTACCTGAATCAGGAGTATGAGGCAGGTAACTGGGAGTGTGACTGGGCATAGGAACATTTTAGAAGGGAGAAATAGATGCAGAAGGATTTGACCCAGGGGAGTGTATTGAAAAATCTGCTGATTTTTTCCGTACCTTTCCTGATTTCCAGTTTTTTACAGACTTTTTATGGACTGGCGGATTTATTTATTGCCGGACAGTTTAATGGAGCAGAGGTAATCTCGGCAGTGTCCATCGGAAGTCAGGTAACCCATATGCTGACAGTTATAATTGTGGGACTTGCCATGGGAACCACAGTTACGATCAGCAGGGCAGTGGGAGCAAAACAGAACAAAGAGATTTCCAGGGGTATCGGAAATACCATTTTACTGTTTCTGTGTTTTGCGGCAGTGGCAACCGTTTTACTTTGTTTATCCGTAAATGGCATTCTGGGACTGATCTCCACACCTCCGGAAGCAATGGAAGAGGCCAGAAAATATCTGCTGATCTGTTTTATCGGAGTTCCGTTTATTACCGCATATAATGTCATCAGCAGTATTTTCAGGGGAATGGGAGATTCTAAGACCCCGATGTATTTTGTAGCGGTGGCTGGAATCATTAATATTATATTAGATTATATTCTCATCGGTCCGTTAAAAATGGGAGCGGCAGGAGCAGCCCTTGCTACTGTTACAGCTCAGGCCTTAAGCGTGATCTTTGCTTTGACGGCTCTGATGAAGAAAGATATGGGAATTGATCTTTCCTGGAATGACATCCGTTTTGACAGGGAAATGGTCAGCCGTATTTTGAAAGTCGGAGTACCCATTGCAGTTCAGGATGGCTTTATCCAGATCTCTTTCCTGGTGATTACAGCCATCGCCAACAGCCGCGGTGTTACAGTTGCCGCCAGTGTGGGAATCGTGGAAAAATTTATCTGTTTTGTATTCCTGGTCCCATCGGCCATGATGTCTGCGGTGTCAGCCATTGCAGCACAGAACGCAGGAGCTGGTCTGCATGAACAGGGAAAACAGGTTTTGAAATATGCCACCATGGTGGGTATCGTCTTTGGCGCGGTGATGGCAATAATCTGCCAGTTTGGTGCAGAGGGAATCGTATCTGTCTTTGTCAAAGGGGATGCAGAGGTTGTCCGTCTTGGCGGACAGTATCTTCGTTCTTATATTTTTGACTGTATGTTTGCCAGCATACATTTTTGTTTCAGCGGATATTTCTGTGCCTATGGAAAGGCGTATATATCCTTTATTCACAATCTGATTTCCGTTGTACTGGTGCGAATTCCGGGAACCTACCTGGCATCCATTTATTTCCCGGATACACTGTATCCTATGGGATGGGCAGCACCATTGGGATCATTACTCTCAGCATTAATCTGTATAGGGGTGTTCCTTTGGCTCTGGAGTGATAAGAACAGAAGAAAGGTATTTGTATGAATAGGAAAGTAGTATTACCGGATTTTGATGCAGTGATTTTTGATATGGATGGTTCTCTTGTGGATTCCATGTGGATGTGGAAAGAAATCGACAAAGAATATCTTGGAGGTCTGGGCATAGAACTCCCGGAAGATCTTCAGTCCAAAATCGAGGGGATGAGCTTTACGGAAACGGCACAGTTCATGAAGAAAGAATTTGGAATCAAAGATGATATTGAAACGATGAAAAAACAATGGAATCAGATGGCTTATGAGGCATACAGAACGAAAGTGCCTTATAAGAAAGGGGCACTGGAATTCCTTAAGTGGTGTAAAGCAAATGGAAAGAAGCTGGGAATTGCCACCAGCAATTCCAGAGAACTGGTAAACAATGTGGGAGAAGTCCTGAAGTTCCCGGAATTTTTTGACTGTATTTTGACAGCCTGTGAAGTAAAGAAGGGAAAGCCTGCACCGGATGTCTATCTGGCAGTGGCAGAAAAGCTGGGAGTGAAGCCAGACAGATGCATTGTATTTGAAGATATCGTAGCAGGGATCATGGCCGGAAAAAATGCGGGAATGACCGTGATTGCAGTGGAAGATGAGTATTCTGCGGATATGAGAGAAAAAAAGAAAGAACTGGCAGATGCTTATATTAACAACTATACAGAATTAGAGTTTTTCACACAAATTTCTTGACAAACGATACTCTTTTGTTATGATTAAATATAGTTGTTTTTTGAAATCAGCGAAAGGAAAAAGTTATGAGTAAAGAATTAGCTAAGACTTATGATCCTAAGGAAATTGAGGAAAGATTATATAAGAAATGGATGGATAATGGTTACTTCCATGCAAAAGTGAACCCAGATAAGAAACCATTTACCATTGTGATGCCACCACCAAATGTAACAGGGCAGCTGCATATGGGACATGCCCTTGACAATACCATGCAGGATATTCTGATCCGTTTTAAGAGAATGCAGGGCTATGAAGCACTCTGGCAGCCGGGAACGGACCATGCAGCAATTGCGACAGAAGTAAAAGTTACAAACATGCTGAAGGATAAAGGAATCGACAAGCATGAAATTGGCCGCGAAGAGTTTATGAAATATGCCTGGGAATGGAAAGAAGAATATGGCAGTCGTATTACCAATCAGCTGAAAAAGCTGGGATGTTCCGCTGACTGGGAAAGAGAACGTTTTACCATGGATGAAGGCTGTTCAGAAGCAGTAGAAGAAGTATTTGTTCGTCTCTATAAGAAAAACTGGATCTATAAAGGAAGCCGTATCATCAACTGGTGTCCGGTTTGTCAGACTTCTCTTTCTGATGCAGAGGTAGAGCATGAAGATCAGGATGGATTCTTCTGGCACATTAATTATCCGATTGTGGGAGAAGAAGGAAAATTTGTGGAGATTGCCACAACCCGTCCGGAGACACTTCTGGGAGATACTGCAGTAGCAGTAAACCCATCTGATGAAAGATATCAGGATCTCATCGGCAAGATGCTGGAGCTTCCTTTGACAGGAAGACAGATTCCGGTCATTGCAGATGAATATGTAGATAAAGAATTTGGAACAGGATGTGTTAAGATCACACCGGCGCATGACCCGAATGACTTTGAAGTTGGAAAGCGTCATAACCTGGAAGAGATCAATATTCTGAATGATGATGCTACGATTAACGAACTGGGCGGAAAATATGCCGGCATGGATCGTTATGAAGCGAGAAAAGCCATGGTGGAAGACTTAAAGGAACTGGGTCTTCTGGTAAAAGTGGTTCCACACAGACACGCAGTTGGTACTCACGACAGATGTCATACTACAGTAGAACCTATGATAAAACCACAGTGGTTCGTGAAGATGAAAGATATGGCTGAGGAAGCCATGAAAGTATTAGAAACCGGAGAGCTGACCTTTGTCCCGGAACGTTTTGACAAGATCTACATGCACTGGCTGGAAAATATCAAAGACTGGTGTATTTCCAGACAGCTGTGGTGGGGACACAGAATTCCCGCTTATTACTGTCAGGACTGTGGGGAGATGGTAGTTCAGAAAGGTGGTGCACCGGCCGTTTGTCCAAAGTGTGGCGGTACTCATTTTGTACAGGATGAAGATTCTCTGGATACCTGGTTCTCATCTGCATTATGGCCATTCTCAACCCTTGGCTGGCCGAATCAGACGCCGGAGATGGAATACTTCTATCCTACAGACGTTCTGGTAACAGGATATGATATCATCTTCTTCTGGGTAATTCGTATGGTATTTTCCGGAGTGGAGCAGACTGGCAAAGCTCCGTTCCATCATGTATTGATCCATGGCCTGGTTCGTGACTCTCAGGGACGTAAGATGAGTAAGTCTCTCGGAAACGGAATTGACCCACTGGAAGTCATTGATAAATATGGAGCAGATGCACTTCGTCTGACGCTGATAATGGGTAATGCACCCGGTAATGATATGCGTTTTTACTGGGAGAGAGTAGAGGCAAGCCGTAACTTTGCAAATAAAGTCTGGAATGCATCCAGATTTATCATGATGAATCTGGAGAAAGCAGAGGTAGCGGAAGAAATGCCAAAAGATCAGCTGACACAGGCTGACAAATGGATTCTTTCCAAGGTAAATACCCTTGCCAAAGATGTAACAGATAACATGGAGAAATTCGAACTGGGTATTGCAGTACAGAAAGTATATGATTTTATCTGGGAGGAGTTCTGTGACTGGTACATTGAGATGGTAAAACCTCGTCTCTATAATGATGAAGATACCAGCAAGGCAGCAGCACTGTGGACACTGAAGGCAGTTCTTGGCAATGCCTTGAAGATGCTTCATCCGTTTATGCCGTTTGTAACAGAGGAAATCTTCTGTACATTAAACCCACAGGAAGAATCTATTATGATTTCCTCCTGGCCGGAATTTACAGAGGAATGGAGCTTCACAGCAGAAGAAAACGAAGTTGAGACCATTAAGGAAGCAGTTCGTGCAATCCGTAATGTCAGGACAGGAATGAATGTTCCGCCAAGCAGGAAAGCAAAGGTATATGTGGTTTCTGAAAATGAAAAAGTAAGAGACATCTTTGAAGATGGCAAGGTATTCTTTGCAACCCTCGGTTATGCAAGTGAGGTTATCATTCAGAATGACAAGACCGGTATTGCAGATGACGCAGTATCTGCAGTGATTCATGAGGCAGTGATCTATATGCCGTTTGCAGAGCTGGTAGATATTGAGAAAGAAATCGAGCGCCTGAAAAAGGAAGAAGAGAAACTTACAAAAGAGCTTGCCCGTGTAAATGGAATGCTCAGCAATGAAAAATTTGTCAGCAAAGCCCCGGCTGCCAAGATTGAAGAGGAGAAGGGAAAACTGGCAAAATATACAGATATGATGAAGCAGGTACAGGAGCGCCTGTCTCAGCTTCAGAAATAAACACGAAAAAACCAGACCACTTGTAGTATACAAGTGGTCTGTGCTTGCATGAGGGATAGGATATGTCATTACAGTTTTATCTGGGAAATTCCGGAAGCGGAAAATCTTATGAAATCTATCAGAAAATCATCAAATCTTCGCAGCAGTCACCACAGACACAGCATTTGGTGATTGTGCCGGAGCAGTTTACGATGCAGATACAAAAAGAACTGGTGAGCCTGCATCCAGATAGGGGAATCTTAAATATTGATATTTTAAGCTTTCAGAGGCTGGCGTATCGTATCTTTGAAGAGGTTGGAGCTGACAGAAGAACGGTCTTAGAAGAGACAGGAAAGACTTTGCTTCTGAGAAGGGCTGCGGGAAAGCATCAGAATGAATTGCAGGTCTTAAAAGGAAATCTGAAGAAAAAGGGATATCTTGCTCAGGTAAAATCTCTGATTTCGGAATTTAATCAGTATGACATAGATGCAGACAAGATGGATAAGATGCTGCAGGCGGTACAGGATAAACCCCGATTATATTATAAGCTGAAAGACCTGGAATTACTGTATGGATATTTTCAGGAAGAATTAGAGGGAAAATACATTACCTCAGAAGAGATTCTGGAAGCCTTATGTCAGGTGGTCAACCGTTCCGGGTTGCTGAAGGACTGTGTGATTGCTCTGGATGGATTTACGGGATTTACCCCTGTCCAGATGAAACTGCTGGAGCATCTGATGGTACTGGCAAAAGAAGTTTATGTGACAGTGACCATTGATTCCAGGGCAGATTTTTATCGGATTTATGGAGAGCATGAGCTGTTTTATCTTAGTAAGAAGACGATTCGGGGAGTTTCAGAACTGGCGAGAAAGACGGGATGTGAGATTCTGGAACCGGTAATCTTTGGTGGGCAGAAGGATGGAGGCATAGAAAGTCCAAGATTTCACAACAGCCCACAGCTTGCTTTTCTGGAACAGCATCTTTTCCGGGAGAAAACAGCCGTGATGGCGCAGGAGGTGGAAGATATTTCTATCCATGTGGTCGCCAATCCGGCAAAAGAGGCTCATTACGTAGCCAGAGAGATCAGAAAGCTTATCCGGCAGGGCGCCCGTTATCAGGATATGGCAATTATTGTAGGGGATATGGAAGCTTACAGGAATTATTTGCCTCATGTATTTGCAAAATATGATATTCCGGTGTTCCTGGACAGCACCAGAGCGGTATTTTCCAACCCCTTTGTGGAATTTATCCGGGCAGCACTGGAAATGGTGCAGAAGGATTACGCCAGAGTAACGGTGTTCCGGCTGTTAAGAACCGGACTGTGTGAACTTAAAAAAGAACAGATCGATTTGCTGGAAAACTATGTACTGGCATCAGGAATCCGTGGATTTGCCAGATGGAACAAAAGCTTCGATAAGGTGATAAAGGGATTTGATCAGGAACAGGTGCAGCAGTGTGAAGAAATGAGAGCGCATCTTATGGAGCATCTGGGTGTCTTTACGAAGGGAATCCGTTCCTCCAAAGGAAGCGCGAGAGAAAAAACTATAGCCTTATATGAACTGATCACAGGTTATCAGATACAGAATCAGTTGGACCGCTATGAAAAGCAGTTTCAGAAAGAAGGAAAGCGGGAACTGCAAAAGGAATATGGCCAGGTCTATGCCCTGGTAATGGGACTGTTTGATAAATTGGTGGAACTGCTGGGAGAAGAGAACTTAAGTCTTTCGGAGTATACAGAGCTTCTGGAAGCGGGATTTGAGGAGCTAAAAGTAGGAATCATCCCTCCATCCATGGATCAGATTCAGGTAGGGGATCTTACCAGAACCAGATTGAAAGATATCCGGTTTTTGTTCTTCCTGGGTATGAATGACGGATGGGTTCCTTCAGGAAAAGCAGGCGGGGGGCTTCTTTCAGAAATCGAAAGAGAAGAATTGAGAAGTTCCGGCGTGGAATTGTCTCCAACGGCAAGACAGGATGCTTATATCCAGAAGTTTTACCTTTATCTGACTCTGACAAAGCCCTCGGAAAAACTGTACCTGTCTTACTGCAAATCCGGAAGTGATGGGACAGCCATGCGTCCTTCTTATATCATAAGGACGATTAAAAAAATTTTCCCGGGGTTGCAGGAAGTAGATGAAGAAAACAGCCAGAATCTGGTAAGTCGTGCCGTATCCCCTGAG
Organism: Muricoprocola sp.; assembly: GCA_051879475.1. GTDB lineage: Bacteria > Bacillota > Clostridia > Lachnospirales > Lachnospiraceae > Marvinbryantia. Next base: position 43,531 of record JBJEMC010000093.1, read on the forward strand.
ATGGGGCTTCAGGAACTGGCACAGGGAATGAGAACTCTGCAGGAAAAACAGCCGGAAGAAGACTGGCTGGAATTACTGCGCTGGTATTGGGGGAAGGAAGAATTCCATAAGGAAACGGAGAAGCTTCTGGAGGCTGCATTTCTCAGATTTTCTGATAAGGGAATTGGAGAGATAGCAAGAAAATTATATGGGGAAACCCTGGTAAACAGTGTCAGCAGGCTGGAAAAGTTTGCTTCCTGTGCCATGGCTCATTTTCTCCAGTATGGTCTGCAGCTGAAGGAAAAGAATGAGTATACCTTCCAGCCCGTGGATACAGGAAATATTGTCCACCGGGCAGTAGAACTGTTTTCCCGGAAAATGAAGGAACAGAACCTGGACTGGAAGACGCTGGAGGATTCAAAGAGAAATCAGCTGGCAGAGGAATGTGTAGAGGAAATCACGGAAGAGTACCGGGAGAACATTCTTCACAGCAGTGCCAGAAATGAAGCTATCATACAGCGAATCCGCAGGATCATCCGCAGAACGGTGTGGGCGCTGCAGAAACAGATCGCAGCAGGAGAGTTTGTGCCGGAGAACTTTGAAGTGGCATTTTCTCAGGTTTCGGCTCTTGAGACGGCAAACATTGTACTTTCTGATACGGAAAAAATGCGGCTTCAGGGAAGAATTGACCGAATTGATATCTGTGAAAAAGAGGAAGAGGTCTATGTGAAGGTTATTGACTATAAGTCAGGAAATACTTCTTTTGATCTGAATGCGCTGTATTATGGATTACAGCTGCAATTAATGGTATATTTAAATGCAGCCATGGAACTGGAAAAAAGGGTACATCCGGATAAAAAGATTCTTCCGGCGGGTATTTTTTATTATCATGTAAAGGATCCTGTGGTATCCGCAGAGGCGAATGAATCCATGGAAGAGGTAGAGAAAAAACTTCTTCGGGAGCTTCGTTTAAATGGCATTGTCAATGAGGAAAAAGAAATTTATCAGGCCATGGATCAGCATATGGAAAAAAGTTCTGATGTGATTCCGGTTACGGTAAATAAAGATGGTTCTTTGTCAAGGTTATCTAAGGCTGTGAGCACGCAGCAGTTTGAGCGGCTTGCCAGGTTCGTGCAGGATAAAATGCAGAAGATTGGAAAGCAGATCATGGATGGGGAAATTACCGCGAATCCTTTTGAGAGAAAAACACAGACAGCCTGTGACTACTGTGTCTATCACTCGGTTTGTTCTCTGGATCGGAAGCTTCCGGGAACCCATATGCGCAGGCTGAAGGAATTATCAGAGGAAGAAATCTGGGAAAGATTGGAGAAAGAGCAAAATGGCGATGAATTGGACGAGTGACCAGCAAAAAGTAATAGATTTAAGAGACTGTAATATTCTGGTTTCTGCTGCGGCCGGTTCCGGAAAGACAGCCGTTTTGGTAGAACGTATTTTTTCCATGATAACAGATGAGGTACATCCCATAGACATAGACCATCTTCTCATCGTGACTTTTACCAATGCGGCAGCAGGAGAGATGAAGGACAGAATCCGGGGACGTCTGGAGGAAGAACTGGAAAAGGCAGACCTTCCGGAACAGAAAAGGGAACATCTGCAAAGACAGATCAGTCTGGTGGGAAATGCACAGATATCCACCATCCACAGTTTCTGTCAGTATGTGATCCGGAATCATTTCCATACCATTGATCTGGATCCGGATTTTCGCATTGCAGATGAAGGGGAGCAAAAACTTTTGCAGGGAGAAGTTCTTGAGCAGCTCTTAGAAGATAAGTATGCACAACATGAGCAGGAATTTCTTCATATGATGGACTGTTTTGCCACGGGCAGGGATGACAGAAACATCGAGGATCTGATCTTGCAGATTTATGGATTTTCCAGAAGTTTTCCCTGGCCGGAAAAATGGCTGAAAGAGAGCAGCGAGGTCTATGATCTTCCGGAGGATAAATTCTGGGAGTCAGCGTGGATCAGCAGGCTTATGGAGCTGGTGAAAAAGAGCCTGATGGACATTTACCATGAGGTACAGAGGGCACTGGCTGTTACACAGGAAGAAGACGGCCCTCATTTATATAAAGAAGCTCTGGAAAGTGATCTGGAGAAGGTAGAAACACTTCTTGCTGCGGAAACTTATCAGGAAGCGGCAGAGATTTTTGAAGGACAGGATAAATGGGCAGTATTGTCCAGAAAAAAAGACCCCACTGCTTCAGAAGAAAAGAAAGAAAAAGTGAAATCTTTAAGAGATGGGTATAAAAAGCTGTATAAGCATATTCAGGAAGAATACTTCTATGCTTCTCCTCAGGAACTGCAGATGCAGATGAAAAAAAGTGCTCCGGCAATAAAGGCGTTGGTATCTCTGGTGCAGGAATTCGCAGACCGATATGCTGCAGAAAAAGAAAGAAAAGGGATGTTTGATTTTAACGACTTGGAGCATTTTGCCCTGAAGATACTGATTCGTGAAGAAAACGGTACTTTGGTGCGAAGTGATGCAGCAAAGGAATTGGCCGGATATTATGAAGAAATCCTGATTGATGAATATCAGGACAGTAATCTGGTGCAGGAATTACTGCTTACTTCGATTTCCCGGATGGAAGATGGAAAGTATAATCTGTTTATGGTAGGAGATGTTAAGCAGAGTATTTACAGATTCCGTCAGGCAAGACCAGAACTTTTTACAGAAAAATACGAGACTTATTCATTAGAAGAAGGAAATCAGCGAAGAATCGATCTTCATCAGAATTTCCGGAGTAGGCATCAGGTACTGGACAGTTCTAATCAACTGTTTTATCAGATCATGGGGAAAGATCTGGGGAATGTGGAATATGATGAGGCGGCAGCCCTTTGTCCCGGCGCGGCATTTGAGGAAGTGGAGGATCAGGCACAATTTGAAACGGAAATAATGCTCCTGGATCTGGCAGAAGGTGAGAAATTAGACTGCGAGGAGAGTGAACGGGAACTGGAAGCCAGAATGGTTGGAAACAGGATCAAAGAGCTGTTAAAGAGTCAGATGGTCTGGGATAAGGAGCAGAAGAAATATCGTCTGGCACAGTATGGAGATATTGTCATTCTTCTTCGTACCATCAGTGGATGGGCAGAAGTATTTGCAAAGAAACTGGGAGAAATGGGAATACCGGTATATACAGGTTCAAGAACCGGATATTTTTCTGCCCCGGAGGTACAGACTGTGTTATCTCTTTTGCAACTGATCGATAATCCAAGGCAGGATATTCCCATGGCGGCAGTTTTGATGTCTCCCATTGTGGGAGTTACTGCGAAAGAACTGGCTGAAATGAGAGCAGAAAATCAGGAATTGCCTTTTTATGAGATCTGTATGAAGCAGGATTCTCTTCTGGATTTCTTCCACATGCTGGATAGATTCAGGGATGAGGCAGCTTATACCTCCATGCAGGATTTCCTTTGGAATATTTTAGAGGAGACGGGATATCTGAATTATGTGACTGCCATGCCCGGCGGTGCACAGAGAAGAGCAAACCTGGAGATGCTGATTGAAAAAGCAGTTGCTTTTGAAAACGGAAGCTATCATGGCCTTTATCATTTTGTCCGATATATAGAAAATCTTCAGAAATACGAAATGGATTTTGGGGAGGCAGGACTTGGAAGTGGGGAAGAAAATGTAGTAAGGATGATGAGCATCCATAAAAGTAAGGGACTGGAATTCCCCATTGTTTTTGTGGCAGGTATGGGAAAGACGATGAACCAGATGGATGCAAGAAGTGCATTTCTTCTCCACTGTGATCTTGGAATTGGATGTGATTATGTGGATCCCATACTGCGGGTAAAGAATCAGACATTGTTGAAAAAAATGATGAAAACGCAGATTGCCCAGGAAAATCTGGGAGAAGAACTTCGCGTTCTTTATGTGGCCATGACAAGAGCAAAGGAAAAGCTGATTCTGACCGGAGCGGTGAAGAATCTGGAAGAGAAGAAGGAAAAATGGATGCAGAAAAGTGAAAGCGGCTTTTTGCATAATGGAGTAAACCGCCTTTCCTTTTCTGTGAGAAACTCTGCAGGCTGTTATCTGGATTGGCTGATGCCGGCGTATTATTCCGGGGAAGGAAGAGCTTTTGGAAAATTGCAGGAAGTACGTATCTCGGAACTTGTCATGGAGGAACTGGAGAGTCAGGCAGAAGCTCTGTGGGACAAAGAAGAATTAGAGGAGTTCTGCCTCGCATCAGCTGGTAAGGAATCCATAAGACAGATATTAGATCAGAATCTGAGGTATCAGTATCCCTTTGACCTGAATCTGCAGATTCCCAATAAGGTGAGTGTTTCAGAAATCAAGAAATTAAGCCAGATGGAAGCAGAGGAAGAAAGTCTGTTATTCTACGAAGAGCAGGTTCCGGTTCCCTTTATTCCGGACTTCATGAAACAGGAAAAGGAGGCAACCGGGGCAGCAAGGGGAACCGCTTATCATCGTATTATGGAATGTATTGATTTTTCAAAAAGCCTTGAGAGTGAGCTGAACCGGATGCTTCAGGAAGGACTCATAAGGGAAGAAGAACTGGCACTGACAGACCGCACAAAGATTTCAAAATTCTTGTCCTCGAAACTTGCAGGAAGGATGGCAAAAGCCCAGAAAGAAGGAAAACTGTTCCGCGAACAGCAATTTTTTATACAGGTGCAGGCAGATACGGTTTCGAAGGAATGGGATTCTAATGAAACGGTGCTGATCCAGGGAATCATTGATGCTTATTTTATAGAAGAGAATGAAATTGTTCTGGTGGATTACAAAACGGACTTTGTGAAATTTCAAGAAGCATCTTCCCTCTATCAGAAATATAAGGTACAATTAGACTATTATGAAAAAGCACTGGTGCGTCTCACTGGTTTACAGGTGAAGGAGAAAATGATATATTCATTCTGCCTGAACAGAGAAATCAGGGGATAAGTAAATCATTTAAGGATGGATGGAATGAAAACAGAAAGTATCAAAAAAAGGTGTATCATCATAGCATTTTTAGTACCATTTTTTACGATGCTGATTGCATACATCGTAAATGGAGTGTTTCCCTTTGGAGATCGGGGCGTATTGATTATTGATTCGCTGCATCAATATTTGCCCTTTTTTACCGATTATCATGAAAAATTAGTGCATGGTGAGTCAATGCTGTATTCTTTTGGAGGAGGCCTTGGCTATAATATGCTGGCAATGATCGCATATTATCTGGCAAGTCCTTTGAACCTGCTTATGGCTCTTGTTCCTATGAAATATGTAATGGATTTTATGGCATATCTGATTCTGCTTAAGATTTCTCTTACCGGAGGTATTTTTGCCTGGTATCTGACAGAACATAATGACAACAGGAATTATTTCCCGATTCCTTTTGCATGTATGTATGCCCTTAGTTCCTTCATGATCGGCTATTATTTTAACATCATGTGGCTGGACAGCATTATGGTTGCCCCTCTTGTAATGTGGGGAATCGAAAAGATCGTTGCAGGAAAAAGTGGAAGAATGTTTGGCCTGTCATTGTTTTATGGGCTGTTTTGCAATTATTATATCGGATATATGCTGTGTCTGTTTTCCTGCCTGTATTTTCTGGCGCAGTGGATGGCTGCCAGGAAATTTGATTTTAAGAAATTTATACAGAGCGGATTAAAATTTACCTGGTTTGCCCTTCTGGCAGGAGGAATGGCAGCGGTATTACTGATTCCTGCATATTTAAATCTTGGATTGACAGAATCAGCCGGAGGAAGCTTCCCATCCAAGATCAAATTTTTTACAAATGAACTGATCCAGCTTACCGGGCACTTTGCCCTGGTAGAACCAATCAATATCTATGATACCCAGGCAGGAGTAAATATTTATTGTGGTGTCATTGTATTGATTCTTACCATATTGTATCTCTTGGACAAACATATTCGGTTATCGGAAAGAGCATCCAGGCTCTTTCTTATGATCATTTTCCTGCTCAGTATGAATTTTAATATGCTCAACTATATCTGGCATGGATTCCATACCCAGAATGGTCTGCCGAACAGATTTGCATTTCTGTATATCTGCCTGATCCTGACCATGGGATTTGATGCGATAAAAGATATCAGGAGAATGGAATCGTGGAGGCTTCTGATATCACTGGCATTGCCGGTTGCTTTTGTAACCTACTGTATGTTTGCAGAAATCGGAGAGAGAACCTGGTACTGCTATTCTGTGACCATGATGCTCTTGTTTTTATATGGAGGGTTACTTGCCTGGTACCGTATTTCAGATGGCAGGAAAGGGCTGGCAGGAAATGTACTCTGTATTTTCATGACGCTGGAAATGGTCGCGACGGGAATTTACGGTGTCTGCATGAATGGTACGGTGAGCAGGAGTTCTTATCTGGACGAGCAGGAAGCATACCAGACGATGATTTCCAGGGCACAAGATGCAGATGGATTTTACCGCAGTGAGATCGATTCCCAGAGAATGAGAAATGAAAATATGTTTATGGGAGCAAATGGATTTGTTCTGTTTTCTTCCACCATGCCGGAAGCGACGGTCAATCTTGCGAAAAGCCTTGGAATAGAAGCAAGAACCAATAAGACCGGATATAATGGTATGACGAAGTTGTTTAATGATGTGTTTGGAATCCGGTACCTTGTTTCAAAAAATACAGGAGATACCCTGTATCAGATGGAGAAGGTAGATTATGAAGAACCGCTGACAATGTATGAGAATAAAGATGCTTTGTCTCTGGGATTTATGGTTTCTTCCAATATTAAGGAATGGGATATCAATGAAGGAAATCCTATGTCGGTGCAGGAGGCCTTTGCAGCCTTAGCAACGGGAGAAGTCATGATGTATGTTTTAAGGGAAGCATATTCTCTGGAAGAGGGTCCTACGTATATTATACGTCTGCATCCGGGAGAACAGACGTATCTGGAGGTAACAGAAAATATTA
>JBJEMC010000094.1:0-13116 GCA_051879475.1 Muricoprocola sp.
GCTGTGATTGATTTATCAAATAGTAACCCACTTTCTTCCGTCACTTATGCGGATGATGCTGCCGGTATGACAAAGGGAAGTACAGACTGGGACGATTTTCTGGGTTATTATCCGGTGTTGCTTGATGCGTCAGGTAATGAACTTGGAAAACTAAATCCCAATAACTATGCACAATATGAGGATGGAACTGCTGCACCAATCACTACACTTGGTTCATATGATGTGATGGTTGCATTCCCCAAAAGGGGTTTGAAAATCAACACTGCAAATAATAAGGTGACAATTTCCATGACGGATGACCCTGACAATGCAGATTTTAAATATTATGCACATAGTTACGGGGAACACAATAACTGCGATGTGGTATATGTTGGTGCTTATAAGGCATCTATGAGTGGAAATAAACTGTGGTCATGTTCAGGAAAGTCACCGCTTGTATCACAGACAATTGGTACATTCAGAACGTATGCACACAACAGAGGTACAGGATATGAACAGATGACATTCTATGTCAGAACATTTCTTTGCTGTGCTTATATTTTAAGATTTGGAAATCTAAATTCACAGACGGCAGTTGGTCAAGGATATGTAAATGCATCAAGCAGCAAAAATACAGGTGGAACAAATACTAAAGGTATGAACTATGGTACAACATCACAGACAGTTCAGGTTAAGTGCCTTGGTATTGAGGATTTGTGGGGCAATGTAAATGAATGGATTGATGGTATTTTCTTATCATCTACAAGAAACATTTTGACTGCACTTTACAACACGAATATGAATGACGATGGTTCTGGATATACAAATAACGGTCGGGGTGCAACCTCTGACATTGGAAATTATATGTCAGTTCCACAGGGTACAACCGAAACTGGATTTGTTGCAAAAGCCGTATCAGGTTCATCAACCACATGTTTTTGCGATTATGCTAATTTGCGTGCGTCTAAGGTCGCTTGTGGCGGTGGTAGTTATAGTAGTACGGATAGTGCGGGTGTTTTTCGGCTTGGTGTTAATGATTCGCCTTCGGATTCTGATGCGAGTATCGGTGGTCGCTTGATTAAATTTAAGGTTGCAGCATAAGTTTTTTTCGTGGTCACTTGCATATTTCAGCAAGTGACCATTTTTATACGGTAGCAATAGACTGGTGTTCCTAACAGAGCAGTTAGAAACAGCTGCATTACAATCACCATATAATACAAAAAATAAGATTATACTAATTTGTATACGTCTAAAGTCACTTATGGCAGTGGTAATTATAGTAATACAGATAATGCAGGTGTTTTTCAACTTAATGTTAATAATTCACCTTCGAATTCTAATGCGAATATCAGTGGTCACTTATTGTTTTCAAAATATCTATGTTTCAATTCCTTTTAAGGATTTGAATAAATGGTGCATATTGCTACCTTGCCACTTGGCAAAACATAAAAATATCAAAAGTGTATTAGTAGGTTGCACGAATGGGTGCAAGTCGAAAGTTCATGGCTGAAAACATCAAAAAGGGATAAATGCAGAAAGGGGATTCCATGAAAAGGTATGGAAATATCTATGCCAAAATCTATGACATGGACAACCTAAAGCTTGCACATGAGAACGCAAGAAAGGATAAGTTATATTACAAAGAGGTGAAAATGGTTGATAGTAACCCTGAGTATTATTTAAAGCAGATTCAGGAAATGCTTATCAACAAAACATATAAGGTAAGTGAATATGTAGTTTCAATCATAAATGATAAGGGTAAGGACAGGGAACTAATGAAGCTGCCTTATTACCCGGACAGAATTATACAATGGGCCATTATGCTTCAAATTGAAAAGGTGTTCATGAAAGTGTTCTGTTCACATACATGTGCATCTATTAAAGATCGTGGTATTTCCAAAGCATCACGAATAACTGAAAAAGCAATGCTTGATAGGGAAAATGCGGAAGAATGCTTGAAAATTGATGTTTTAAAATTCTACCAACATATTGATCATGAGATTCTGAAGTCAATGTTGCGTAAGAAATTTAAAGACAGTGATTTGTTAGAATTACTTGATTTAATCATCGACAGTTATCCTGGTGAAAAGGGTGTACCAATCGGTTCATATTTATCACAGTATTTAGCAAATTTCTATCTATCGTACTTTGATCACTGGTTGAAAGAAAAAATGAAAATCAAGAAGATTATACGGTACATGGATGACATTGTTATTTTCCATAAATCTAAAGTATTTCTGCATTGGTTACTTCGAAAAATGAACGAATATCTATCAGAAAACTTGAAATTGACAATCAAAGGAAACTGGCAAGTGTTTCCAACTGGAATACGTGGTGTTGATTTTGTTGGATACAGATTTTTCTTTGGTTTCAAATTATTACGGAAGTCAACATTGAAAAAGTTCAAAAAGAGAATGATACAAATTGGGCAGAAGCAGAATGAAGGAAAGTTGATCAATTATTCAGAATGGTGTTCAGTAAATTCATATATAGGGTGGTTGTGTTGGTGTAATTCTTGGAGATTATTTGAAAAATACATTGAACCAATTTTACCTTCTGTTTTTAACTATTATTTGAATGAAGTGAAGAAAGATGTACAGCAGAAAGAAAAGATTGTTTCGTTCAATAAATATAAGAAAAAATTACTCAAAAAGAAAGGGAGGATTGCGGCATGATTGATGTTGGTATTGTCAGTGGATCAGAAGAACAAGCTAAGGAACTGATAGTTGGAGTTGATACAGTATATGTACACTATGACATCGAACTGGTTGAAAAAGAGGATGGCTCAAAAGTCTATCAGTACCATGAAATTCAGTACGGCAAAGATGAATACATTCAGCTTATGTCAGAAAAGAACACAGCATTGGAAGCAGAAATCACAAGTACACAGTTAGCATTGTGTGATGTGTACGAAATGCTAGGTTAAGAAGGGGGGTGAATGACAATGGCAGCCGTTTATGCAAATTTGATTATCAAAGGGAAAAAGACCATTGATGAGGTGCCTGAAAAAATCCGGGATGAAGTAAAAGTAATCTTGAATGAAAAAGGTTTCCCGGGATTGACAGAAGGTGGTAACTGATGTTTTATCAGCTAATCATAAAAATATTATTCAGAAAGGATGTGGCAGAAATGGCAGTTGTTTATGCAACCCTGATTATCAAGGGAAAGAAAACCTTTGCTGATGTTCCTGACAGAATTAAGGACAAAGTGAAGGAAGTTCTGATTGACTTAGATTGTGGCGAATTAACCGAGTAAGTCAGCACATAAGGAAATTATCACAAGCACGATTATAACCGCTATATGACTATTATATGAGGTCACAGCGGTTATTTTTGTGCAATAACAGACAGAAAGGAATTAAAAAATGAAAGAAGGACTTTGTACAGGTGTTGGTGTTGTTGGTGGTTTTATTGCTTCCTTATTCGGTGGATGGGATGCAGCTTTGATCACTTTGTTGATGTTTATGGCTATTGATTATATTTCAGGTCTGGTTGTGGCAGGTGTTTTTCACAACAGCAACAAAACAGAAACTGGAACGCTTGAAAGCAAGGCAGGGTGGAAAGGTCTTTGCAGGAAATGCATGACATTACTTTTTGTGCTGATTGCATACCGCCTTGATCTGGCTTTGGGTGTGTCTTATATCCGGGATGCGGTAATTATTGGTTTTATGGCAAATGAGCTTATCAGCATCGTGGAAAACGCTGGGTTGATGGGTCTGCCACTTCCGGCAGTGATCACCAAGGCTATTGACGTGCTGACCAAAAAGGCAACAGAAAATGAAGATAAATAGTATTAGAAAGAAGGTTTGATTATGGGATATGGACAGAAGGCAGTTGATCTTGCAATTTCCCGTCAAGGAAAAAATCAATATACCCAATCTGCTGACAGGGTGAATGTGTTCAGCGGTTGGTCTGATTGTTCATCATTATGTTGGAAGTGTTTTGAAAAAGCGTATGGAATCTATATTGGTTCCTGGACAGGAGAGCAGGTCACAAAAGGCAGACAAATCATTAAACGTAATCAGGCTGTACCGTATGCAAGAATCTCATCCGCAGAACTTGCTAAGATGCAGCCTGGGGATTTAATCTTTTATGGTGATGGCAACGCTTATCATGTTGAAATGTATATTGGAAACGGAAAACAGATTGGTCATGGTTCTGGTTGGGGGCCAACAATCAAAGACTGTTTGAGTTATTCTCACTCTCATGGGTTCTATCAGGTCAGAAGGTATGTAAACGATGATAGTCCGATGACAAATCAGCCTGTTGTAACGGAAACGACAGGGAAAAAAGGAATTGCTGACAAATATGATGCAGCAATTACAGGAACATATTCTGTGACAGCAGATGATTACCTCTGTCTTCGATTATCTGCAAATACCTCATCAGATAGCAATATAATTGAAAAGATGAAACCTGGAGAAAAGATTTCCTGTTACGGATATTATACAATGTCTGATGGAGTAAAATGGCTCTATGCTATTCACGATGGAAATGTTGGATTCTGTTCCTGTGAATATCTGAAAAAAGAGTGATTAATTGTATTTATATAATTCGGTGGCATTGCCACCAGTTTGCCACCGAATGAAATATATATTGGGAAGATGCAAAAAGCGTAATAATCTGAACCATTGAAAAAACCGCTATTTTACGGTATTATTAAGGTGGTGAAAAGCCGTACAATAATGAACTTTTTCGTGTTCCGACAGACAATGGAATGATGAACCCCAGAACTGTGATGGGAAGCTGGAGAAAGTTCAAGAATAAAGAACTGAGTAAAGAAACTCTGCTCTCATACGGCTATGGTGATGGAGGCGGTGGAGTTACCAGAGACATGCTGGAGATGCGCCGGGCTATGGATGCAATCCCGGGACTGCCTAATGTAAAAACAACTCAGGCAGGGGAGTTTTTCCGCAGAATCCATGAAAAAGTAGATAACACAGATCGTTACGTTCATACCTGGGATGGAGAACTGTATCTGGAGTATCACAGAGGAACCTATACTTCTCAGGCCTATAACAAGAAAACAAACCGTCGTATGGAAAACAAGCTGGCACAGATCGAGTGGCTGTCTTCTCTGGCTTATATTCTGGGCGGAGAATATGCGCAGCAGGAACTGCATGACAGTTGGGAATGCATCCTTTTGCATCAGTTTCATGATATCATTCCGGGATCTTCCATTCATGAGGTATATGAAGATTCTCATGTAAATTATGGTGTGGCAGAAAAGCGTGCCGATGAGGTGAAAGAAAGGGCTCTCAAGACGCTTACGAAAAAGGAGGCTCATACCTATAGTGTATATTCCACTAATAGTTTCGGAGGAAAAGAACTGGTATTTATTCCGGAAACAGAGAAGGGCATTTTTACAGATTCTGCTGGAAATTGTCTTCAGACTCAAAAAACAAAAGATGGCTATGAAGTTCTGGTAGATGTTCAGCCATTTGCAGCAGTAACCGTGAGATTCCGGCCGGAAGAACATGCAGTATCTCAAGACGCTGCATTTACGCTGAATGGAAACGCTCTTGAAACGCCATACTATTTCATCAACTGGAATGAAGATGGACAGCTTACAAAGATTTATGACAAAGAGGCAGACCGCCAGGTTTTAAAAGAAGGACAATGCGGAAATGTTCTGGAAATCTACGAGGATAAGCCAGTAAATTATGATGCATGGGATATTGATATTTTCTATACTCAGAAAATGGAAATCGTAAAAGCATCCAAAACACCGGAACTGATTGAGAATGGGGAACTTCAGGCAATGGTACGGTTTACTTACCAGTATCATAAGTCCACGATTACTCAGGATATGGTGGTTTATAAAGATTCACGAAGAATTGATTTCCGTACACATGTAGACTGGAAAGAAGACCACAGACTGTTAAAAACAGCGTTCTATACCGATATCCGTTCTACAAAAGCAACATATGACATTCAGTTTGGTCATGTGGAACGTCCTACCCACTGGAATAACAGCTGGGATTGGGCCAGATTTGAAGTCTGCGGACACAAATGGGCAGACTTGTCAGAGACGGGTTATGGTGTCAGCCTTTTGAATGACTGTAAATATGGTTACAGCATTAAGGATCATGCAATGAAGCTGAGCCTTTTAAAAAGTGCAAAATACCCGGATACTTCTGCAGATATGGGGGAACATGATTTTACATACGCTTTGTATCCTCATATGGAGACACTGGTTGATGGGGGAACCATTGAGTCTGCCAATCAGCTGAACTTACCTGCACAGGTGACAGAGGGGGGATTTGGTGACCGCAGAAGGATTGTTACCGTATCCGGAAATGGTGTACAGATCGATGTAGTGAAGAAAGCAGAGGATGAAGATTGCCTCATCGTCAGACTGCATGAATGCCGGGGAGGAAGAGAGAAGATTACCCTTGCTTCTGAGTATCCGGTAAAACGAATCGTGCCATGTAATCTTCTGGAACATGATTGTGGAGAAGCAGTAGAAGGCTCTAAAGTAGAATTTGTGGCAAAACCCTTTGAAATCAGAACGTTTAAGCTGTATTTGTGAAGAAGATGAAAAAGCCATGCAAAATCATCTTCGGTGATGGCTTTTTCATTGCAGACCTCGGGTTTTGCCAAGCAAAACACCTTGCGGAACAGAGGTACCTGAACTGTAACCCTTTTTCACTTCTTCCAGAAAAAAACAACAATATTGACATTCCATAAGGGTAGTAGTAAACTATCATTAGTCCATAAAAGTGAACAGCCATGTGTGGTCTGTGAGAGGGAATCAGGTGAAAAACCTGAGCGATGCGGTCACTGTAAACAGGGATTCCGTTTTCCGATTGAGAGTCATTGCCCAGAGGGTGAGAAGGCAGGAAACAGGGAGAGGATCTGTGAGCCAGGAAACCTGCTTTTATGTGCGAAAAGAAACTTCCGTACAAAGCATCTTTCGCAAATAAGTCCTTCCGAAATAGTAATAAGAGGGATTCTGTCTGCGGCTGCTTTTAAGCAGCTTTTTGCTTGTCGGTGACTCAATATTTACTTTAAGGAGGAACAAAAATGAAACACAGAAATTTGAAATTGATGATTGGATTATTGGCAGGACTGATGATGGTATCTTCTGCGCCTGTTTTGGCAGAAGAAACAACAGAAGCAGCAGAAACAACGGAGGATTCCGTTTTTCCTTTTACACTGATTACAAAAGATGATCAGGAAGTTACCTTTGATCATGTTCCAGAACGGGTTCTGAGCACGAATCCCAACACGGGTGAGCAGCTGATGGCACTGGGACTGGGAGATAAGATCATCGGTACCTGTTATAATAATGCGCAGCTTCCAGAGCAGTGGAGAGAAGAGTATGAGTCAAAACCGGTAATTGCAGAGAATTATCCGTCTTTGGAGGTTGTTCTTGACCTTGATCCGGATTTTATTTATGGAAGAAGTTCTGCATTCAGCGATAAGGATACGGCGATTGCTACGCATGACAAGCTGACAGAGATGGGCATTATGTCCCTTTCTTCCATTGAAGGTTATAAACTTGGGTGCGATGTAGAGGATGTATATCAGGATTTTTATAACCTCGGAAGAATCTTCCAGGTAGAAGACAAGGCAAATGAAATTGTTGATGGAATGAAGGAGAAGATTGCAGAGGTTGAGGCAAAAATTGAAGGTACAGAAACTGTGAAGGTTCTCAATTTTGATTCTGTAAGAGATGACGGTATCTATACACCAGGAAATAACTTTACCTCAAAGCTGATCCGTCATGCAGGTGGCGTCAATGTATTTGAAGATCTGGAAAAGACCTGGAATACGGTCAGTGTGGAAAGTGTTGTGGAGGCAAATCCGGATGTGATCGTAATCAATGATTACGGAGATACCCCGTTGGAGGAAAAGCTTGATTATCTGAACAATACGGAAGCATTTTCAGATGTTACTGCGGTACAGAACCAAAATTATCTTGTAATTACTCTGCCAGAAGTGTTTGCAAGCACACGTGTAGCAGATACAATTGAAAAGTTTGCGGAAGCATTTCATCCGGAATGTTTTGAATAAGGAATCATGTTATGAGAAAAATCAGTAGTTTTATGAAGAATCACGTAGGTATCACCTGCGTGGTTCTTTCCATATGTTTAGTATTGTCTATTGTTTTGGGCGTGGGAATCGGCCCGGTATCCATTTCCTTTTCTACAGTTTGGAAGATCATTTTAAATAAAATTACAGGTCTGGGCAGTATTGCAGAAATAGAAAATAAAACGATCAATATTGTATGGTTTTTGCGGGTTCCCCGCGTCCTTTTGGGAGCTTTGGTAGGAGTCTGTTTGAGTATTTCCGGCGTATCTATGCAGGCTTTTACCAGAAATCCCCTTGCAAGCCCGTATGTTTTGGGAACATCTTCCGGTGCATCATTTGGTGCCGCACTTGCCATTGCAACAGGAGCCCTGTCCTTTTTAGGACCATCAGCGACTTCCATAGGGGCTTTTACCGGTGCTTTACTGTCAATTTTGATTGTCTACGGCCTTGCGAAAAGCGGAAAAGAAGTGGCACCGATCAGATTGGTGTTGGTTGGCTCAGCGGTATCGGCAATGTTTACGGCTTTTTCTAATTTCATCGTCTATAAAGCACCGGATGATTCAAAAGTAAAGGCGGTTACATTCTGGATGCTTGGCAGTGTGGCAACTGCGGAATGGGCAGATCTTCTTCCGATTTTTCTGGTGATGGTTCTGGGGGTGATCGTGATGTTTGCCCTTTCCTCGTCTTTAAATGCGATGCTGATGGGAGAAAGCAGTGCAGTCACCTTGGGTGTGAATGTAAACAGAGTGCGTAAAGTTACGATTTTTATTTCTGCTCTTATGACTGGCGTAACCGTGGCAGTATCAGGCTGTATTGGTTTTGTGGGTCTGGTTGTACCGCATATTGTGCGTTCTCTGGTTGGAGCAGATCACCATAAGGTGATTCCGATATCGGCACTGCTTGGCGCTGTTTTTATGATCTGGGTAGATGTGGGGGCACGTATGATAGATGCACCTGGGGAAATCCCCATAGGCATCATTACGTCTATGATTGGAGCGCCACTATTCCTATGGATGTTAAAAAGCAGAAAATACACATTTGGAAATTGATCGGAGAAAATGATATGTTGCAGTTAAAGGTTGAAAATTTAGGTTATCAAGTCAGACAAAAGGTTATTCTGCAGGATGTTTCTCTAGAGGTTTATAAAGGAGAATTCATAGGAATTATCGGTCCAAATGGAAGCGGTAAATCCTCGCTTCTGAAAAATATTTATAAAATGCTGGTCCCTGATAAGGGAAATATTTATCTGGAGGGGCAGGACCTTCTGCGTATGAGCAGCCATAAAATGGCACAGCATCTGGCAGTAGTAGCGCAGGAAAACGATGCGAATTTTGATTTTACTGTCAGGGAAGTCGTCCAGATGGGCAGGTATCCCAGAAAAAAACTGCTGGAAACCGTTAATCAGCAGGACGCAGGAATTGTTCAGCAGATGCTAAAAAAGGTTCAGATGGAGCAATTTATTGACAGGAGCTTTTTAAGCCTTTCAGGTGGAGAAAAACAGCGTGTTTTGATTGCCCGGGCTCTGGCGCAGGAAACGGAAATGATAATACTGGATGAACCGACCAATCATCTGGATATAGGAAGTCAGATAAAAACATTGAATCTTTTAAAACAAACAGGGAAAACTGTTTTGACAGCTCTTCATGATTTAAGTATTGCTGCCAGATACTGTGACCGTATTTATGTTTTGAAAGATGGCAGATCTTATGCAGACGGAAAAACAAGGGAAATCATTAATTCCAGGCTTGTAGAAGAGTTGTATCACTTAAAGGCAGATGTTTTTATGAAAAACGGAAGGCTTTTTGTAGATTATGATTAGTTTACATTAGAACGTTTAAACGGTATTTGTAATAGTAGAAAAAAATTTCAAAAAATAGTTAGCTGTATTGACATTTAGTTAGTTTAGTGCTACAATGCTCATTGAGTTAGAAAAAACTAATCATTGTTCGTATACAGGAGGCAGATATGAATTTAGCAGAAGCACAAGAGGAAAAAGAGTATATCGTAAAAGAGATTCTGACAGATGACGAAGAACTGAACGATTTTCTTTTTACCTTAGGCTGTTATAGCGGAGAGCCGATCACTGTAGTTTCCCGTTTGAAAGGCGGCTGTGTGGTCGCGATTAAAGATGGAAGGTATACCATCGATAATCAGCTGGCTGAAGCAATTATGATTTAACTGGTACAATGAATATATGTGGTGAACTATCACCACTTATATTTTTAAATAAAAGTTATATAACACTAACTTTTATTAGCGAAAAATGATTATTATTTTACAGGAGAAAGAGGAGGAGCCAATAATGAGAATTGCTTTAGCAGGTAATCCGAACAGTGGTAAGACTACCATGTACAATGCAATCACTGGCAGAAGTGAGAGGGTTGGTAACTGGGCAGGGGTAACTGTTGATAAGAAAGAAAATCCGATTAAGAAGAACTTTTATGAGGGATCGGAAGAACTGATCGCAGTAGATTTACCAGGTGCATATTCCATGTCACCCTTTACATCAGAAGAGAGTATCACCAGCGGGTATGTTAAAAATGAACATCCGGATGCGATTATCAATATCGTGGATGCGACAAACCTGAGCCGAAGTCTGTTCTTTACGACACAGTTGTTGGAACTTGGCGTTCCGGTGGTAGTAGCCCTTAACAAGAGCGATATCAACGAAAAGAAAGAAACAAAGATTGATGCGGCAAAATTGTCCCAGAAGCTGGGATGTCCGGTAATTAATACTGTTTCTACTTCCGGCAGCGACAAGGGACTTGCTGAAGTGGTAAAGGCAGCTGCTTCCTTAAAAGGTAAAGGACAGAAAGCACCGTATACGCAGGGGAATGTTGATTTACATAGTAAAGAAGCAGTCCAGGCTGCTGACAGAGCACGTTTTGATTTTGTAAACAAGATTGTTGCAGATGTAGAAAAACGTAAAGTCCTTACAAAAGAAAAGAATGGTCAGGATAAGATCGATGCAGTGCTTACCAACAAGTGGCTTGGCATTCCGATTTTTGCAGTAGTGATGTGGCTGGTATTTGATATTTCACAGTCCAAACTTGGACCGTTTGTCGCTGATTGGCTGGTTGCATGGATCGAAATCTTCCAGGAATGGATTGCAGGTCTGGTAGAAGGTGCGTCACCGTTTGTTCAGGCGCTTCTTGTAGATGGTATCATCGGTGGCGTTGGCGCTGTGGTTGGTTTCCTTCCACTTGTAATGGTGATGTATTTCCTGATCGCACTTCTGGAAGACTGCGGTTACATGGCACGTGTATCTGTTGTGCTGGATCCGATTTTCAAAAAAGTAGGTCTTTCCGGTAAATCCGTAATTCCGATGGTTATTGGTACAGGATGTGCAATTCCGGGTATCATGGCCTGCCGTACGATTCGTAATGAGAGAGAACGCCGTGCAACAGCAATGCTGACACCATTTATGCCGTGTGGGGCAAAGCTTCCGGTTATCGCATTGTTTGCAGGGGTATTCTTTGCAGATGCTACCTGGGTGGGAACTGCCATGTACTTTGTAGGCATTGTTCTGATCTTCCTTGGCGCGTTGCTGGTAAACAAGATCACAGGATACAAATACAGAAAATCTTTCTTCATCATGGAACTTCCGGAATACAAAATCCCGAGTCTGAAGAGAGCGTTTTTCTCCATGCTGGAGCGTGGTAAAGCATATATCGTAAAAGCAGGAACCATCATCCTTGTCTGCAACACAGTGGTACAGATCATGCAGTCTTTCACATGGAATCTGCAGCTGGTAGAAGAAGGTATGGAGAGTACTTCCATCCTTGCATCTATTGCATCTCCAATCGCTGTACTGCTGATTCCGCTGGGATTTGGTGTATGGCAGATGGCAGCAGCATCAGTAACAGGATTTATTGCAAAAGAAAATGTAGTTGGTACTCTGGCAGTTGTTTATGGTGTATCTTCTTTTATTGATACAGAAGAACTGGCTCTGATGGGCGGCGCTACAGAAGTTGCAGCTATTTTCGGACTTACTAAGGCGGCAGCTCTTGCTTGTCTGATGTTTAACCTGTTCACACCGCCTTGCTTCGCAGCACTTGGTGCAATGAACTCAGAAATGAAGGATAAAAAATGGTTCTGGGGCGGTGTGGCTCTTCAGTTTGCAACCGGTTATGTGGTAGCTTTCCTTGTATACCAGATCGGTACTCTGATTACAGAGGGAACATTGGGAAACGGTTTTGTTCCGGGATTGATCGTAGTGGCTGCAATCGTGGCAATTATTGTATCTGTTATTAGAAAGCAGGAAAAGAGATTCGATGCAGAATACGCTTTTAATAAATAAGTATCGGGAAAAGAGGGGGCTGGTAGAATGAACGTTGATGTGATTGTGCTGTTAATTATTGCACTGTTGGTAGTGGCAGCAATCTTGCATATCAGAAAAAAGAAAAAACGCGGCGTAACATGTATTGGATGTCCGCATGGATCAGAATGCGCAAAGAGAAAACAAGGCGGCTGCGGTACTGATACGAATAACAAGTAATGAATACGAAGGGGGGACTGCGGTCTCTCCTTTTTTGTAAATCGAGAGCTGATATCATTGAAAAAGCAGGATACCAGGTAACCAGTATTCGGTAAGCAAATAAGAGAATAACAAATATAGTGGGTTCCTCTGGATTTTGAAAATACGCTGTGCTACAATAAAACCAAAGGAGGCGACCAGAGGAAAACAATAGGAATGAAACTGCTGTTTCCAGATGGTCAGACAGTGGAATACAACATACCGATCATAAGAATGAAATGGTATACCATAGAAGAAATACTGGAAAAAGATCTGCTGATGCTGCTCCCATTTTATATTCTCCGATACGAAACAAAGAAACAGAAGTTAGAGGACGATGAGGCATTGAGGGAAAAAGTGCTTCAGGATTACAAACTGATTGAAGAATATCTGGAAAAGAAACTTCTGGAAAAGGGGAAAGAAAAAGCATTCCGGGATATCAGGGAATTGATCAGAAGGGTTGCAGACTACATTTTCTCAAAATCAGAAAAAGTCAGGAAAGACTAACTATTAAAAGTCAAGTCGAAAAATGATATTTTTTGAATAAAGTACAGAAATGTATTTTAGATATATTTCGAACCTAGT
>JBJEMC010000095.1:0-12989 GCA_051879475.1 Muricoprocola sp.
AAGGTGATTTTGCATGGCTTTTTCATCGTTACTGGAACGTGCGTGAACAGTAACGATTTGATGGAAATAATAATCTGTACACGGATTAAGGCTTGTTTGATTCACATTTTGATGATATATTATAAAAGTATAATTTTGTAGTTTCCTAGTAATAATTATAATACAGCAAAATAAGGAGTGTAAGTGGCATGGAACAGTACAAGAAAGAGTTTATTGAATTTATGGTGGAAAGTGACGTCCTAAAATTTGGTGATTTCACTTTGAAAAGTGGCAGAAAATCTCCATTTTTTATGAATGCAGGTGCATATGTGACAGGTTCCCAGTTAAAGAAGCTTGGTGAGTTTTATGCAAAGGCAATCTACAACTGTTATGGATTGGATTTTGATGTATTGTTTGGACCTGCTTATAAGGGTATACCACTGAGCGTTGTTACAGCGATTGCTTTCAGCGAATTATATGGAAAAGAAGTCCGTTATTGTTCAGACCGTAAGGAAGAAAAAGATCATGGTGCAGATAAGGGAAGCTTCCTGGGAAGCAAACTGAAAGATGGAGACAGAGTAGTCATGATCGAAGATGTTACTACATCCGGAAAGTCCATGGAAGAGACAGTGCCAAAGGTAAAAGGTGCAGGGGATGTGACAATTGTAGGACTTATGGTTTCACTGGATCGTATGGAAGTAGGAAAAGGTGGAGTAAAATGCGCTCTGGAAGAAGTAAAAGACCTCTATGGATTTGATACAGCGGCAATTGTAACTATGGAAGAAGTAAGGGAATATCTTTATAACAGAGAATGTAATGGAAGAATTGTGATTGATGATACCATAAATGCGGCAATTGAAGCATATTATGATACATATGGAGCAAAGGCATAAGGAGAAATTCGATGAATAATGAAAAGGTTTACCGGACAATGAGTTTTGCCGGGGCGGGAGATATTGTAGTAGGTGTAGTTGTCCTGGTAGTGGGAGTCGCAGCAGGAGTGATGGCAATTGTGAATGGTGCCAGACTGCTGGGAGCCAGAAAAAATATTTTGTTTTAATCGGGAGATGCAGTGAAAAAAGAAACAAAGAAAAAGATACAGCTCGTCAGCGTCGGGCTGTTTCTCTTATATCTGATCCTTCTGATCTATTTTTTGTTTTTTGCAGAAGAAATGGGCAGAGCTTACGAGGAGAGGGAGATTTCCTACAATCTGCACCTGTTCAGAGAAATCCGGAGATTCTGGGTATATCGTAAAGAAGTAGGGCATGCCGCATTTTTCCTGAATATTTTCGGAAATGTAATCTGCTTTATTCCTTTTGGGGCAATCTTTCCGATACTGTATGCAAAAGCAAGAAATGTCGGTGCCATTCTTGTGGCAAGTATGGGGTTTAGCTGTCTTGTAGAATGTCTCCAGCTTTTAACCAGAGTTGGCACATTTGATGTAGATGACATATTGTTAAATACCATTGGAGGAATCACAGGATATGTGATTTTTGCGATTTGTAACTGGTTAAGGAGGAAACACTATGGCTAAAAAAATGATGTATTCCTTTGCTGAGAAGAAAAATTCCGTAAATGGAATTATTTCCACAATTATGGGAGGAATTTCCATTGCTCTGCTGTTGGCAGCAATTTATTCTTCCTATTATATGCGGGGCAATGCAGGAATCTATGCCGGAGCAATGGGATTATCCGGGATTCTGTTTTCTTTTGCAGGATTTATTCTGGGAATCATAAGCTTTAAAGAAAAAAATATCAAGTATAAGTATCCAAAGATCGGATCCATTATGTGCGGAGTGGTATTCGCAATATGGTTGGCAATTTTACTTACAGGGGTATAAACAATATCAGAAAACAGGAGGAGTCAGAAGTTTGATGGATAAATTAGATGAATTTAAACAGGAAAGACTGATGCTGGCGGTAGAACGCCTTCGTCAGATTGAAAAAGAAAGTGCTGTTCCACAGCCCTATCTTGACTACTTTCAGAAGACAGCTTCCTTTATGAATGAAATGTGGAAACTGGCACAGGATATACAGGAAGAGAAACTGTCCTCCCTCACATTAGAAGAGTGGAAGAGCCTGAATCTGAAGTTATACTCAGACATACTTCCTGAGAATTATGAAAAAAGTTATGGAAACCCGGATTATGCAGTAGGAAAGCTGGGAGAAGTGCATGGAAGGATCCTTTCTTTTCTTTACGCAGAAATCAGAAGTCTGATTGTTCTGGTATTTGAAAAAAGATGGGAAGACTGCCTGCTGATCTTTGAACTATTTATAGAAGTATATACTTGCTTTGAAGATGAAGAGCTTCCGACCTATCGCCAGATTCAGCAGATCGTGTACTGGTATATCAGTGATTACAGCGATGTGACAGTGGCCCGGCGTGTCCGTGAAGGAATTGATCCGGATCTGGATTTTGCAACGCGGATTATTATGGAAAGTGATCTGGAAGATTTGAGATATCTTTACCAATATGGAGAGTATATCAATGACAGCATTTTAAAGACAGCTGCATTTTTAAATAAGCTTCCTCAGGAAGAGATTGACAGGATAGCTTCTGTTTATACAGAAGGCTATCGAATCGGTTTTGTCGTTACGGGAAAAGACCTGTCAAAGAAAAAAACAGTACAGATCCGTTATGTCTTAGGATTTGAAAGAATTATCCGCAAAGCAATTGAGAATTTTGAAAAAATGGGATTAAGACCTGTCATATACCGGGCAGCATGTCAGAGTGTCAATAAGAGACAGCATCTTCGCATCGGTTATTATGGAGCGATTCCCAATAAGCAGTTTGATTATGACCACAAGGCAGATGAAGCCATTTACCTGGATCGTGCCTTTATGGAACGGAAGCTTGGGGTCATGCGAAGCACTTATGAAGAATATAAAGAACTGGCAAAAGGACAGGCCGGTCCGGCTGTCATGGAGATTTTTGGAGAAAGCCCCTTTGTGCCGGTGAACAAAGAGACTGCATACAGATTATCTGAAAAACAGCAGAAATTATCCGTAGAGCTGGCAAATGAGACTTCTCAGATTACCAATGAATATATTGTTGGGGAAGAAAGAAGCTTTACCATCATTGCCTTTCCGGTTCCTGAAATTGGAGAAAAATTTGAAGAGATTTTTGCAGAAACGGTGAAGATCAATACCCTGGATTATCAACTGTACAGTAAGATTCAGCAGACCATCATTGATACACTGGATACAGGTGTTGCAGCTCATATTCTTGGAAAAGGAAAGAATAAGACAGACCTTACCGTGTGCTTTGCAGAACTTACAGATCCCCAGAAACAGACGATTTTTGAAAACTGTGTGGCAGATGTGAATATTCCGGTAGGAGAAGTCTTTACCTCTCCTAAACTTACGGGAACAAACGGCATTCTTCATGTAAGTGAAGTATATCTGGATGAACTGCGTTATGAAAACTTAAGCATTACATTTGAAAATGGAATGATTACCGACTACACCTGTACGAATTTTGAACAGGAAGAACAGAACCGCAGTTATATCAAAGATAATATCTTATTCCATCATGACAGTATCCCCATGGGAGAATTCGCCATCGGAACCAATACGACAGCCTATGTCATGGCAAAGAAGTATGGAATTGCAGACAAGCTGCCGATTCTGATCGCGGAAAAGATGGGACCGCATTTTGCAGTGGGAGATACCTGTTATACCTGGAGCGAAGATACTCCGGTTTATAACCCAAATGGAAAAGAGATTATTGCCAGAGATAACGAAGTTTCTATTTTAAGAAAAGAAGATGTCAGCAAAGCATATTTTGGATGTCATACAGATATTACCATTCCTTATGAAGAGTTGGCGCTTCTGGAAGTCATCCGAAAGGATGGAAGCAGGACTTCTGTGATAGAAGATGGCCGTTTTGTTCTGCCAGGTACAGAAGAATTAAATAAACCATTAGTTGACAAGCAATCATTGTCTTAGTAAAATGATTTTGATAAAGTCAAGGGACAAACAGATACAAAATGAATGTTTACATTCCATTTTGTGTCTATGGGAACCACGATGATAAAAGAATGAGGAGAAAAAAGATGACAAAAGTTGGTATTGTTATGGGCAGCGATTCTGATATGCCGGTTATGGCAAAAGCTGCTGATGTTCTTGATAAACTTGGTGTTGAATATGAAATGACCATCATTTCTGCTCACAGAGAACCAGATGTATTTTTTGAATATGCAAAATCTGCAGAAGCCAAAGGCTGGAAAGTCATCATTGCAGGTGCAGGTATGGCAGCACATCTTCCGGGAATGTGTGCCGCAATCTTCCCTATGCCGGTAATTGGTGTTCCAATGCATACGACTTCCCTGGGAGGAAGAGATTCTCTGTATTCTATCGTACAGATGCCAACCGGAATTCCGGTTGCTACAGTAGCAATTAATGGCGGAGCAAATGCAGGTATCCTTGCTGCAAAGATTCTTGCTACTTCAGATCCTGAGCTTCTTCAGAGACTGAAGGATTACTCTGTGGAAATGAAGGAACAGGTTGAAGCCAAGGCAGCAAAGCTTGCTGAGGTTGGATATAAGAAATACATGGAGAAATAGGAGAGAAAGTTATGGATTACAAGAAAGCTGGCGTAGATATTGAAGCAGGATACAAGTCAGTAGAACTGATGAAGGAACATGTAAAAAGAACCATGAGAGAAGAAGTCCTGGGAGGACTTGGCGGTTTTTCAGGGGCGTTTTCTCTGGCAAAGATCAAGAATATGGAAGAACCGGTTCTTCTTTCCGGAACAGATGGATGCGGAACCAAGGTTAAACTGGCATTTATCCTGGACAAGCATGATACCATCGGTATTGATGCTGTTGCCATGTGTGTAAATGATATTGCCTGTGCAGGAGGAGAACCTCTGTTTTTCCTGGATTATATTGCCTGTGGAAAGAACTATCCGGAAAAAATTGCAGCGATCGTAAGTGGTGTGGCAGAAGGCTGTGTACAATCTGACTGCGCTCTGATCGGAGGAGAGACAGCAGAACATCCGGGACTTATGGAAGAAGATGATTACGATATTGCAGGATTTGCAGTAGGTGTTGTAGATAAGAAAGACCTGATCACAGGAGAAAATATTAAACCAGGCGATGTACTGATCGGAATCGCATCTTCAGGCGTACATAGTAATGGATTTTCTCTGGTAAGAAAAGTATTCCAGATGGATGCAGAGACACTGAATACTTATCATGAAGAACTGGGAAAAACTCTTGGAGAAGCACTTCTTGCACCTACAAGAATCTATGTTAAGGCTCTTCGCAGCGTAAAAGAAGCTGGCGTAACCATCAAGGGATGCAGCCATATCACAGGCGGCGGATTCTATGAGAATATTCCGAGAATGCTGCCGGATGGCGTGAAAGCAGTTGTGAAAAAAGACAGCTATGAAGTTCCGGCAATCTTCAAGATGCTGGCAAAGGAAGGCGATATCGAAGAAAAGATGATGTACAATACCTTCAATATGGGTATCGGTATGGTTCTGGCAGTAGATCCTGCTGACGTAGAAAAGACCCGTGCAGCTCTTAAGGAAGCAGGAGAAGTTTCTTATGTGATTGGTGAGATTGCCGAAGGTGAAAAGGGAGTTGAATTATGTTAAGACTGGTCGTTATGGTATCCGGAGGAGGAACGAATCTTCAGGCCATTATAGATGCGATTGCACAGGGAAACATAACAAATGCCGAGATAGCAGCAGTGATCAGTAATAATAAAAATGCTTACGCGCTGGAGAGAGCTGCAAAAGCAGGAATTCCAGGTATTTGTGTGTCTCCGAAGGACTATGAGTCAAGAGCAGCTTTTAATGAAGCACTTCTTGAAACTTTGAAGTCCTACGAGCCGGATCTGATTGTCCTGGCAGGCTGTCTCGTTGTAATACCTGAGATGATGGTGGATGCATTCCCGAATAAGATCATCAATATCCATCCGGCGCTGATTCCATCTTTCTGCGGAACAGGATATTATGGTCTTACGGTTCATGAAAAGGTTCTGGAGCGCGGCGTAAAGGTGACTGGAGCTACGGTTCACTTTGTAGATAAAGGAACAGATACAGGTCCTATCATTCTGCAGAAAGCAGTAGAAGTAAAACAGGGGGACACCCCAAAAGAGCTTCAGCTGCGTGTCATGGAGGAAGCAGAATGGAAGATTTTGCCTCAGGCGATTGACCTGATTGCAAATGGACGGGTAAAAGTAGTTGATAATAAGACAGTGATTTTATAAGAATCCTGACTCTGGATAAATAATGGAGGAAAAAGATGAAAATTCTGATTGTTGGCAGTGGTGGAAGAGAGCATGCAATTGCCTGGAAAGTGGCTCAGAGTAAGAAAGTTGAGAAGATTTACTGTGCTCCGGGAAATGCTGGTATTGAGGAATATGCAGAATGTGTGAATATTGGTGCCATGGAATTCGATAAACTTGCAGCATTTGCGAAGGAAAAAGAGATTGACCTGACTGTGATCGGTATGGATGACCCATTGGTAGGCGGTGTGGTAGATGTATTTGAAGCCCAGGGATTAAGAGTATTTGGACCTAGAAAGAATGCTGCAATCCTGGAAGGCTCAAAGGCATTTTCCAAGGACCTGATGAAAAAATACAATATTCCTACTGCCGCATATGAAAACTTTCATGATCCGGAGAAGGCACTGGAATATCTGGAAACAGCAAAGTTCCCAATTGTACTGAAAGCAGATGGACTGGCTCTTGGAAAAGGCGTGCTGATCTGTAATAATCTTGAAGAAGCAAAAGCAGGTGTAAAGAGCATTATGCAGGATAAGCAGTTTGGTTCTTCAGGAGACTGTATGGTTGTGGAAGAATTTATGACTGGAAGAGAAGTATCCGTTCTTTCTTTTGTAGATGGTAAGACGATTAAAACCATGACCAGCGCACAGGATCACAAACGTGCCGGTGATGGAGATACAGGATTAAATACAGGCGGTATGGGAACATTTTCACCAAGTCCTTTCTATACAGAAGAGATTGATGAATATTGCCAGAAATATATTTTCCAGCCAACAGTAGATGCCATGGCGGCGGAGGGAAGAGAATTTAAGGGAATCATTTTCTTTGGTCTGATGCTGACAGAAGATGGACCTAAGGTATTGGAATATAATGCCAGATTTGGGGATCCGGAGACACAGGTAGTGCTTCCTAGAATGAAGACAGATATTGTGGATGTGTTTGAAGCCTGTATAGATGGTACTCTGGATCAGGTAGATCTGGAATTTGAAAAGAATGCAGCAGTTTGTGTGGTTCTTGCATCAGATGGATATCCTGTAAAATATGAAAAAGGATTTGTCATCAAAGGTTTTGAAAATTTCAAAGATAAAGATGGTTATTATGTATTTCATGCAGGAACAAAGAGAACAGATGCTGGAATTGTTACAAACGGCGGACGTGTTCTCGGCGTGACAGCAACGGGAGAAGATTTGAAAACTGCCCGTGCCAATGCATATGATGCAGTTCAGTGGATTGACTTTGAGAATAAGTATTACCGTCATGACATTGGAAAAGCAATAGACGAAGCATAATCTAAAAAGGGGAGAAGTACAAAGATGAAGAATTTAAAGAAAAAGTATGGGATGATCGCTGCATTCATCTTTTCTTTTGCGTTGATGTGTTCCATGACAGCATTTGCAGAAGAGTATAATGATGGTTATTACGAAGAGTATTATGAAGATGATTATTCCAGCAGCTCAGGAGATAATTCTCTGTACAGCCTGGGACTTGAAAATGCAACAGAGTGTTCACCGGAATTTTATTATTCCACACTGGAATATGATGTAGTTGTTCCTGCAGGAACAACTGCTCTGGAATTGGATCCAATCAAATCTGCAAATGATGCAGAAATTGTGGATATCAGTGGAACCACATTGGAAGATGGAAAAGCAACAGTAGAGATTACAGTCAAAGCGGCAAATGGTGCAGTGGCAACGTATACCCTTCATGTAAAGGAAGACGGAGCCTCAGAAGCTGCAGCTACAGCCGAGACAGAAAAAGAAAAGGATGAAGCGGCAACAGAATCCGAAAAAGCTGTGCAGGAAGCTTTAAAACAGCAGGCGGAAAGCGAAGCTCAGGCTAAGATCCAGGAAGCTGTCGAAGCAAAACAGAAACAGATCGATACTCTGGCAGCTGAAAACAGTGACCTGGCAGACAGATTAGATCTCCTTATGAAAATTGCATATGGTTTGATTGGCCTGGCGGTTGTACTTTTGTTCTTTATCATTAATCAGAGCCTTAGAAATAAAGATTTAAAAGATGATATTAAAGAAGCGAAAAGCCAGGTGACAGAAAGTTACGAATTTGCCCGCAAAGAGCAGAATATGCAGAGTGATTTCTATTATGCACCTGTCCAGAACATGCAGCAAATCAATCCGGGAGCCGGTGTACCGATGCAGGAAGTATCCGGAAATGTCCAGGCCGCTTTTGGTACAGCTCCACAGAAACTGCAGGCTCAGCAGATGATGCCAAACATGCCGCAGCAGATGAAACCTGAGATGCCGGAGGAAAAGATTTCCAAGAGAGAAGCGAAAAAACAGGCAAAGGCAGCAAAGCAGGCAACCAGAGAAGAAGCAAGACAGGTAAAAGTAAATCCGCCGGTTCAGGAATCCATGCCATATCAGACACAGCAACCGCAGCAGTCCTTTGAGCCAACTATGGTTCAGAGCACCGTAGAAGAACCGGATGTGGATGTAAATATGATTGATCTTTAATCAGATGTGAGATCAGAAAAAACCATAGGGGGTGTTGCATATAGACATGCGCCCCCTTTTTTGTTTTTGTGCGGTTATGGCGACGAGGAAAATGCGATTTCCTGGTCAAAGCTGAGATTGACAGAGAAAACAATTGTGCTATAATAAATATAACAATATTGTTTTTAGAAATGGAAGTGAACAGATGATAACAATAGAGATTGATTTTCAAAGTGATGAGGCTATCTATGTACAGCTAAGAAACCAGATTATTCTTGGAATAGCAACATCTGTGATACAGGAAGGCGATGCACTTCCTTCTGTCAGACAACTTGCAGAAGATATCGGGATTAATATGCATACGGTGAATAAAGCATATTCTGTATTAAGACAGGAAGGTTTTCTAAGACTTGACAGAAGAAAAGGAGCAGTGATTGCCCTTGATACGGATAAAATGCAGGCATTAGATGAGACAAAATCTGCATTACGTGTACTTCTTGCCAAGGCCTGCTGTAAAGACATCAGTGCGGATGAAGTGCATGAGATGGTGGATGAGATCTATAACGACATGACAAATGGAAGGATGTAAATAAAATGCAATATACCGAACAGGTGAATGGCGCATTGAAGTATGCCAGAGATGTGGCAAAGCAATGCGGACAAAACTATATAGGATCAGAGCATTTATTATATGGACTGTTAAAAGAAGAAACAGGAATGGCCTCAGCCGTTTTGCGGGGATGCAATGTGGAGGAAGGAAAACTTCTTGACCTGATCAGGGAATTGATTGCACCGGAAGGAAATCTGATGAGTGCCAGAACTGTCAGTTATTCTCCCAGAGCTCAGGCAATATTGGAACAGGCAGAGATTGAAGCAGAATTTTTCAAACAGGAAAAAGTTGGAACAGAGCATATTCTCCTGGCAATCTTGAAGGACGTAGACTCTGTGGCAACACGTCTTCTTCATACCATGGGGATACAGATTCAGAGAGTATTTATGATAGTGCTGGAGTCCCTGGGACTTCAGGAAAATCAGTATAAGGACTATATGAGAACTGTAAAAGGTGTCGGGAAAAATGGAGAAGGCACCATGTTGGAACAGTACAGCAGAAACTTGACGCAGCAAGCTGCCGAGGGCAAGCTGGATCCTGTAGTGGGGAGAGATCAGGAAATACAGAGAATTATCCAGATCTTAAGCAGACGGACGAAGAATAATCCATGTCTGATCGGAGAGCCCGGAGTGGGCAAGACAGCCATCGTGGAAGGTTTGGCACAGAGAATTGTGGCAGATGAAGTGCCGGATACGATCCGGGGTAAACAGGTGTATACTTTGGATATGGCGGCCATGGTGGCAGGTTCCAAGTACCGTGGTGAGTTTGAGGAAAGAATCAAGAGAGTAATTCAGGAAGTGACAGATCGCGGAGACGTATTATTATTTATTGATGAACTTCATACTATTATTGGTGCTGGTGGTGCAGAAGGGGCAATGGATGCTTCCAATATCTTAAAGCCTGCACTTTCCAGAGGAGAGATTCAGTTAATTGGAGCTACCACCATAGGCGAATACAGAAAACATATTGAAAAGGATCCTGCATTGGAAAGAAGATTCCAGTCTGTCATGGTGGAAGAAACGACAGAACAGGAAACGATTGAGATCCTGAAAGGATTGCGGCACAATTATGAGCAGCATCATAAAGTAGTCATCAGTGATGAGGCACTTGAGGCAGCGGTTTATTATTCTGTCCGCTATATCAATGACAGATTCCTGCCGGATAAAGCGATAGATCTGATTGATGAGTCTGCTTCCAAAAAGCAGCTTTCCCAGGTGGTATCCTCAGGAACCCTGGAAAAATTACAGGTATCTATTGATGAACTGTCAGAGAAAAAAGAACAGGCAATTATCCTTGGTGAGTGGGAAGAAGCAGCTCAGATCAATAAAGAGCAGGAGAGTTTAATCAAGAAGTTTGGTGATACGAAAAAACGTATGGAGCAGAAGAAAAAAGAAAATCTTCCTGTGGTACAGGAAAGTGATGTTGCTGAAGTAGTCGCAATGTGGACAAGGATACCGGTACAGAAGCTTGCTGAAAAAGAAACGCAGAGACTTCTGAAACTGGAGCAGACTCTGCATCAGAGAGTAATAGGTCAGGATGAGGCGGTAAAAGCTGTTGCAAAAGCCATCAAGCGAGGAAGGGTGGGACTAAAAGACCCGAAACGTCCAATAGGTTCATTCCTTTTCCTGGGACCTACAGGTGTTGGAAAAACAGAACTTTCCAAAGTGCTGGCAGATGTTGTGTTTGGAAGCGAGCAGGCTATGATTCGTGTAGATATGTCAGAATACATGGAAAAACACAGTGTATCTAAAATGGTAGGCTCACCGCCGGGATACGTTGGATATGATGAGGGCGGCCAGCTCAGTGAAAAAGTACGTCGAAATCCATACTCTGTTATTTTGTTTGATGAGATTGAGAAAGCACATCCTGATGTATTTAATATCCTGCTTCAGGTGCTGGATGACGGACACATTACGGATTCCCAGGGAAGAAAGATCGATTTTAAGAACACAATCCTGATCATGACATCGAATGCAGGGGCAGCAAGTATTGTAGAACCTAAGAAACTGGGATTTACAGCAACTGATGATGAGAAACAGAATTATGAGAGAATGAAGGGCGGAGTGATGGAAGAAGTCCGAAGAATCTTCAAACCGGAGTTCCTCAATCGAATTGACGACATCATTGTATTCCACTCCCTGAATAAAGGAGAGATCCGCAAGATTGTTTCTCTGATGTTTAAGGAACTGGAACAGAGATGTAAAGAACAGATGGATATAGACCTTACCGTCAGGGATTCTGTCAAGGACTATATTTCTGAAACAGGATATGATTCCAAATATGGAGCACGTCCCCTTAGAAGGGCAATTCAGACAAAGGTAGAAGATGCACTTGCTGAAGAAATTCTGGAGGGCAGAGTGAAACGGGGAGATACCGTAGCAGTTGGATATGTCAGAGACAAAATACGCTTTACAGTAAAATAAGAAACATGGAGGATAAGAAAATGGCAGTAGTTGCAGAATTAATCAGAAAAGAAGAGGATGGCACAATCAGTTTTGGAAACTATGAATTAACATCCAAGACAAAGAAATCTGATTTTGAAGTAAATGGGGATATTTACAAAATCAAGACTTTTAACGAGATTACAAAGTTGGAGAAAAACGAATTATTCGTATACGAATCCGTACCTGGAACAGCAGTTGAGAACATGAAAGCTTCTGGTGACAGTCTTGAGTTTAAAGTGACAGGATACAAAGATGCACAGATTACGGTGGAGATGGAGCCGGAAACAGCATACAGGATCATTATTGATGGACAGGAAAGCGGAGTCATGACAACGAGTCTGGGCGGAAAATTATCCTTCAGTGTGGAATTAGATCCGGAAAAAACCATTGCAGTTCAGATTGTAAAATAAGAATATGGCAAAAGCAAAGAATTCCGTATTTTTTTGTCAAAATTGTGGATACGAATCAGCAAAATGGCAGGGACAATGCCCTGCCTGCCGGGAGTGGAACACTTTTACAGAAGAACCTGTGACGAAAGTGACGGTTTCAGGCGGTACAAGAAAGTCCCTGGCTGAAGTAAAACCCGTAAAGCTGTCACAAATCAAGACAGATGAATCCCAGAGAATTTCTTCTGGAATCGCAGAACTGGACAGAGTCTTAGGAGGCGGAATCGTAAAGGGCTCTCTGATACTGGTGGGTGGTGATCCGGGAATTGGAAAATCTACGTTACTGTTACAGGTCTGTCGCAACCTGACCGGGCAGGGAAAAAAGGTTTTGTATATTTCCGGTGAAGAATCCGCACAGCAGATCAAGCTTAGAGCACAGAGAGTCGGAGAGTTCAAAGATGATCTGATGCTTCTGTGTGAGACAAACCTGGAACTGATCCGCACTGTGATTGAGAACGTAAAGCCGGATGTGGCTGTCATTGATTCGATTCAGACGATGTATAATGAAAATGTTGCAGCTGCACCGGGCAGTGTTTCCCAGGTTCGGGAATCTACGAATGTTTTCATGCAGATTGCAAAAGGTCTGGGAATCTCTATTTTTATCGTGGGACACGTAACAAAAGAAGGGGTAGTTGCCGGACCAAGAGTGTTAGAACACATGGTAGATACCGTACTGTATTTTGAAGGTGACAGACAGGCCGCTTACCGGATTCTGCGTGGAGTAAAAAACCGTTTTGGTTCCACCAACGAGATCGGAGTCTTTGAGATGGTGCAAAGCGGTTTACGGGAAGTGGCAAACCCTTCAGAATATATGCTGGATGGA
>JBJEMC010000096.1:0-12902 GCA_051879475.1 Muricoprocola sp.
CGGATTCTCTTTGAAAAGCTGAAAGCCAATCAGGAGTCCATTTCCGCCCAGAGCCAGCTCCAGCCCATCAAGGAAGCTCATCCGGTTATTGGTATGCAGCTGCGTCAGGCAGTACAGCGCGGAGCAAAACTGATCGTTGTAGATCCGCGTGACATTGAAATTTCCAAGAAGGCAGCAGTTCATCTGAAACTGAAGCCTGGAACGAATGTAGCATTTGCCAATGGTATGATGCACATTTTCATCGAAGAAAATCTGGTAGATCAGAAGTTTATTGAAGAACGGACTGAGAATTTTGAAGCTGTAAAAGAGCTGGTAAAGGATTATACACCGGAATATGTAGCAGAGATCTGTAACATTGATGCAGAGGATCTTAAAAAGGCTGCAAGAATCTATGCCACAGCAGAACGTGCCCCGATCATGTACTGTCTTGGCGTAACGGAGCATCATACAGGTACAGAGGCCGTTATGTCCTTAGCTAATATGGCCATGATGGTAGGAAAGCTCGGAAAACGGGGATGTGGTGTAAATCCAATCCGTGGTCAGAATAATGTTCAGGGAGCCTGTGATATGGGCGCATCTCCAAATCAGTTCCCGGGTTACCAGAATGTAGATAAACCTGGTGTCCTGGAAAAATTTGAAAAGGCGTGGGGCGTGAAACTGAATCCAAAGATTGGTATTAAAGCCACAGAGTGTTTCCCAAGAATGATTACCGGAGAGATCAAAGGATTGTTTATTTTTGGAGAAGATCCTGTGAGAACTGATCCTAATACCGCTCATGTAATCAAATGTCTGTCATCCCTGGATTTCCTTGTTGTAGACGAATTGTTTATGACAGAGACAGCGAAGCTTGCAGATGTCATTTTACCGGGAAGATCCTATGCGGAAAAAGAAGGAACCTTTACGAATACAGAACGACGTGTTCAGAGAGTGCGTAAGGCTGTAGAGATTAAGGGCAATACAAAACCGGATACCTGGATTTTTACAGAAATCATGAGAAGAATGGGTTATCCGCAGCCATATCTGACTCCGGCAGAAATCATGGACGAGATTGCATCGGTAACACCTTCCTTTGCAGGAATCAGCCATGAGAGACTGGACAGTGAAGAAGTGGCTGGAAGAGGTCTGCAGTGGCCTTGTCCTTCCAAAGATCACCCAGGCACAGAAATCCTGCATGTGGGTAAATTTTCAAGAGGTCTTGGTCATTTCCGCCCGGCTGCTTATACTCCATCCATGGAATTGCCGGATGAAGAATATCCGCTGGTTATGATGACAGGAAGAATCCTGTATCATTACAATGCCTGTGCAATGACCGATAAGACAGAAGAGATCAATGAAATTGCAAATACCTCTTTCATTGAGATCAATACAGAAGATGCAGAGAAAATTGGAATTTCTGATGGAGAAATAGTATCTGTTTCCTCCAGAAGAGGAGAAATCCAGGCAGTAGCTCAGGTATCGGAAAAGACGAATCCGGGAGAGTGCTGGATGCCTTTCCATTATCTTGGCGGTGCAAACTGGCTTACCAATGATGCACTGGATTCCATTTCCAGTACACCGGAATATAAAGTATGTGCCGTAAAGGTAAAAAAGATAAAAGAATGCACAGAATGCACTGCATGCTGTAGCGAATAACGGGCAAAAACAAAGCTGCCGCATTGAGAGTATTTCAGGCCACATGAAATCATCGATACGGCAGTTTGTCTTTAGAAAAATATAGTTAACGGAGAAAAAAGATGGAGAAAAAAGCACTTCTCAGAAAAATCCCCAATATGAATGACCTTCTGGAGTCAGAAGAAATCAAAAAATACATGGAAATATTGGGGAAAGACATGACAAAGAAAATAATACAGGAAAAACTGGAGGAAGTGCGAAACAGCATTCTGGATGGAAGAACAGAAGATGAGATTCCCTTGGAACATCTGAAAAAAGACTTATCCCTGCAGCTTAAAAAAGCAGCACTTCCGGATATGAAAAAAGTCATCAATGCAACCGGTACCATTTTGCATACGAATCTGGGAAGGGCACCACTTTCAGGGAAGCATATGGATCAGTTGACGGAGATTCTGTCAGGCTATTCCAATCTGGAATATGATCTGGAAAAAGGAAGCAGGGGGGAGAGATACTCCCATTTCAGTGACCTTTTATGCCGGCTGACCGGAGCAGAAGCGGCAATGGCAGTCAATAACAATGCGGCAGCGGTACTTCTGATGCTCAGTGCTCTGGGAAAAGGAAAAGAAGCTATTGTATCCCGGGGAGAACTGGTGGAGATCGGAGGAAAGTTCCGGATACCGGATGTCATGGAACAAAGCGGTACTATGCTCAGGGAAGTAGGAACAACCAATAAAACGCATCTGGAAGATTATGAAAATGCCATTACGGAAGAAACCTGCATGATTTTGAAGGTCCATACCAGTAATTATCAGATTGTCGGCTTTACGGAATCGGTAGAATTAAAGGATCTGACGGCAATGGGAAAGAAAAGAGGAATCCCTGTAATGGCGGATCTTGGAAGCGGAGTTCTGTTACCGCTGGAAAACTATGGACTGCCCCATGAACCGACAGTGAGAGAAACTGTACAGGCAGGTGCAGATCTGGTTTGTTTCAGTGCAGATAAACTACTGGGAGGACCACAGGCGGGGATCATTGTGGGAAAGAAAAAGTATCTGGATATTCTGAAACGCCATCCTCTCACAAGAGCACTGAGGATAGATAAATTTACGGCAGCTGCTCTGGAAATGACGTTGCGGGAATATATGAATGAAAAGCAGGCTGTTCAGAATATCCCTGTACTGCGTATGATTGCAAAAACGTCACAGGAAACTGCGGAAGAAGCAGAAATTCTTTGTGAAATGATTCAAGATGCAGGACTTCCCTTTGAAGTAAAGACAGAACCCTGCGAATCTCAGATAGGCGGAGGTGCTTTCCCGACAGCACATCTTTCCGGAAAAGCCGTAGTGCTGGGAGGCTGGCAGGGAGGGTGTCAGGAAATTGCAGATGCCATGGAACAGCTTCCGGTTCCGATCATATGCAGGTGTACAAAGAATCAGATTGTACTGGATGTACGAACGATAGACAGAAAAGATTATCAGACAATTGTTGAGGAACTGAAAATGATTCAGGCCGGGCAGCAGATGGAGTGTTTATGAAAAATATAATCATTGGTACAGCAGGGCACATTGATCATGGAAAAACAACCCTGATCAAAGCTTTAACGGGATGCAATACAGACAGATGGAAAGAAGAACAGGAAAGAGGGATTACGATTGATCTTGGATTTGCCTGTTTTGATCTTCCCAACGGAGACCGAGCGGGCATCATTGATGTGCCGGGACACGAAAAATTTATCCACAACATGGTAGCCGGTGTTGCGGGAATGGACATGGTTTTACTGGTAATTGCAGCAGATGAGGGAATCATGCCCCAGACAAAGGAACATATGGATATTTTGAACTTGCTTGGCATTCAGAAATGCATTGTTGTGCTGAATAAAATTGATCTTGCAGACCCGGAGTGGCTGGAATTAATGGAAGAAGAGATCAGAGAAGAATTTCAGGATACATTTTTAAAAGATGCTCCTATTGTAAAAGTATCTTCTGTCACGGGAGAAGGACTGCAGCAGCTGACAGAAGAGATTGTAAAAATGGAATCCTCAGAAGTAACAGAAAGAGAAATTCATACCATATCCCGCCTTCCCATTGACCGGGTATTTTCCATCTCCGGATTTGGCACGATCGTGACGGGAACCTTGCTTTCCGGTATGATTCGAAAAGAGGAGGTTCTGCAGCTGTATCCCTGGAATCTTTCCTGTAAAGTCAGAAATATCCAGGTACATGGTAAAAATGTGGAACAGTGCAGTGCAGGTCAGCGTGTAGCTGTAAATCTGACAGGAATTAAAAAAGAAGAGATCAGCAGAGGAGACGTATTAGCTCCGCCTCACAGTATGAAAAGCACCACTCTTCTGGATGTAAAGCTGAGGCTGTTAAAAGACTGCAAGCGTGTCATTAAAAACAGAAGCCGTCTTCATTTCTTTACAGGAACCAGTGAGATCCTGTGCCGCGCTATTTTGCTGGATCGGGATGAATTAAAAGCCGGAGAAGAGTGTTTTGCACAGCTTCGTCTGGAACAGGAACTGGCGCTTCGCAAAGGCGACCGTTTTGTGGTTCGCTTTTATTCTCCCGTGGAGACCGTGGGAGGCGGAGAAGTACTGGAGCCAAATCCCAAAGCCAAAAGAAGATTTAAAGAGGCCGCATTGGAAGAACTGAGAAGAAAAGAGGCAGGTTCCTCCGCAGATATCGTACAGATGCATGTAAAAGCTCATAGAGAGACCCTGATCACTGTCTCAGAGCTGGCAAAGATGACTGCACTGTCAGAAGAGGAAATCCGGCAGGATGTGGCAGATCTGGAAGATTGCGGCATGGCAGTAGTATTTCCAATGAAAAAGGATACCTATGTGTGGATGCGGGATGATGAATTATATCTTCTGGAGCAGATAAAAGAAGAATTAGAAAAATATCACAGATCCTATCCTTATCGCCATGGCATGAAAAAGGCTGAAATACAGACGAAGTGGTTTCGGAAGGTAAAGCCGGTAGTGGTATCTAAGATACTGGAAAAATGGGAAAACGAAGAACAGATTTCTTCTTATGGCGAGTATCTTCATCTTCCTGAATTTGAAATCGTCAGGGATGAACGGTATCTGGCATGCAGCCAAAGCCTGGAGCAGGCAGTAAAAAATGCAGGATATCAGTTTATTCGTCTGGAAGAGTGTGGTGTTGATAAAAAATTTGCAGAGATACTGGAAGATATCGTGCTTCTTTTAAGAGAAGAAGGAGTGTTGGTACGTTTAAGCGATGAGGTCTATACCCTGAAAGCCTACGCAGATGATGCGGCAGAAAAAATTCGGGGACTTCTTTCACAGCAGCCGGTGATCACCATTTCTGAAGTAAGAGATCTGTTTGAAACCAGCAGAAAAAATGCAAAGCTGATCCTGGAATATACAGACAGTATGCGCATTACCAGAAACACCGGAGCGGAAAGTGAGTGGAAGGCTTACTAAAAAGCTTACGGAAAGACAAGATTTAATGCGTGCTAAGGTACAGATACTTGCACCGGAGAGTGTGAAAGAGCAGTATAGACAGATGATTGCAAAAGCTGATGAGGATATGCAGGAAAGCGAATAATTTGAAAATGAAATCCAAAGGAGCGATGGCTATGGAGAATAAATTAGAAAAAATCGGTCAAAATAGTTTTATGGATAATTTTGTTAAAACCGATGACATCTTAAATGATATGTGTGGGATTATTGAGTCCTCACAAAAAGCTGCATATCAGGCTGTCAATACATTGCTTGTGCAGAGAAATTGGTTGATTGGTTACAGAATAGCAGAAGAAGAATTAGGTGGAGATGAACGCTCGGAGTATGGGTTAGAGGTAATAAAGAAAATTTCTAAAGAACTGACTCAGCGATATGGAAAAGGATATGATAGAAGTAATTTATATCATTGTCTGAAGTTTTATAAAACCTTTCCTGAAATTGTCGACACGGCGTGTAGACAATCCGGTGTTCTGCTTTCGTGGTCGCATTATAGAACATTACTACAGGTCAAAGACCCTGAAGCTCGTGACTGGTATGAAAAAGAAGCTGCAGAACAGACTTGGAGTGTCCGTACTTTGCAGAGAAATATTTCTTCTCAGTATTATTACCGTATGCTCAAAACCCAGAAAAAAGAGCTTGTAGAAAGTGAAATGAAGGAAGTGACAGCCTCGTATCAAAATGATAAGTTGGAGTTTATTAAAAATCCGGTAGTTGCAGAGTTTTTAGGATTTTCTCAGAATACAGATTTTACAGAGAGTGACCTTGAGAAAAGCATTCTTTCCAATTTGCAGAAATTTTTGATGGAACTTGGAAAAGGATATGCTTTTGTTGCAAGGCAACAGCATATTCATACAGAGAAGCAGGACTATTATATAGACCTTGTGTTTTACAATTACATACTGAAATGCTTTGTCCTCATCGACCTGAAAACAGAGAAGATAACACATCAAGATGTAGGACAGATGGATATGTATATCCGTATGTATGATGAATTAAAACGCAGTGAGGGCGATAACCCAACGATAGGTATTGTACTTTGCTCTGATACAGATGATGATATTGCCCGTTATTCTGTTATGCACGGCAATGAACAGTTATTTGCTTCCAAGTACAAATTATACTTGCCGACAAAAGAAGAACTGAAAGCGGAGATTGAAACTCAAAAGGCAATGTTTTATCTTCAGCAGCGGGATAGTGAAGAAAAGGAAACAGAATAGAATGAGTAATTGCAGGAATACCAATCGACCATTTTTTTTTGAAATATAAAAAAAAGCTTACGGAAATCAAGGTTGCCATTTGTCGGAACTTGTGGTAGAATAAGAAAGTTAATAAATGGGAGTAGATGGGTGCTGGTGTGCCTCCTGGTCTTCAAAACCTGTGATAGCGGTTAACTCCCGCTTAGGTGGGTTCGATTCCCACATATTCCCGCCAGAATAGATCCGGTCTCTTGCAAAAGAGACCGTTTTTAGTAAGAAGATAAGAATAAGAAAGGAAGTGATGCTCATGAATCATCAGTATAAATTAACTGCAATGACGACTAAGGGTGGATGAGCATCCAAACAGGGACCGGAGGTCCTTAGGAATATATTGACAGGACTGCCTGAGCAGAAAGAAGACCGTTTACTGGTTGGATTTCAGTCCAGTGATGATGCGGCAGTTTATAAAATGAATGAAGAGCAGGCATTGATTCAGACGATTGATTTTTTCCCTCCCCCAGTGGATGATCCTTATCTCTTTGGACAGATTGCGGCGGCAAATGCCTTAAGTGATGTATATGCCATGGGTGGAAAACCGGTGTTGGCACTGAATCTTTTATCCTTTCCCTCCTGCCTGGAGCCGGAATGTGTACGGGAAATCCTGCGGGGAGGATATGAAAAAGTGGCAGAAGCTGGTGCAGTAGTCGCAGGGGGACATACCATAGAAGATACGGAGCCTAAGTATGGTCTTTCTGTTTCCGGGATTGTGCATCCGGAGCATGTCTGGAAAAACGACAGTGCGAAGGAGAAGGATGTCCTGATTCTGACAAAACCTATTGGGACAGGAATCTATGCCCTGGCATCCAGGGGTGGTCTGTTGTCAGAAGAAGAAGAAAACGAAATGCTGAAATGGATGACCATGCTGAACCGCTGTGCCAGTGAGGTCCTGAGGGATTTTACTGTACATGCCTGTACAGATATCACTGGTTTTGGACTACTGGGACATTTGTATGAGATGGTACAGGGAAATCATCTCCTGGTAAAGATCAGAGCAGACCAGGTGCCGTTTCTGCCAAGAACAAGGGAACTGGCAGAAATGGGAATTTTACCTTCAGGGGTTTATCAGAACAAGAGTTATCTGGAAAAACATGTAAGATCTGATTCAGATGTAAAAGAATGGATCAGGGATGCCTTGATGGATCCCCAGACATCCGGAGGTCTTCTGGCGGCGATTCCTGCAGAGGAAACAGAGCGCTGCCTTCAGGCAATGGAAGAACAAGGCTGTTTTGCAAAAGCCATTGGAACCATTACTGCCTCAGATGAGGCAGCAGTTCAGATTCTGTAATATGAGGTCATAGAGTACTGACAGATGAAGAAGACAGATACTTTTCCCGCAGATGAGACATAAAGGACTCTGCTGCAGGAGAGTAGATGCGGGTTTTGTGATAAACAAGATAGATGTTTCTGGTAAGAAGCTCAGAATCCAGATCAAAAGTCAGAAGATAACCAAATTTTTCGTAATCTTCTGCAGCCTTTCTGCTGATAATGGAAACACCCAGTCCATGACAGACTGCCTGTTTGACGCTTTCAGTGGAAGGAAGTTCCGTAATAATATGCAGCTGATGATCATTCAGGCCGATGCTTTGAAAAAAGGCATCGGCCTCTTTTCGTGTACCGCTTCCTTTTTCCCGAAAGACAAAAGGAAGGTGTCGAAGCTCACTGACGGGAAATGGATCCTGATAGATTTGATAAGCAGGAGTGTTCGGTGTGATAAGAACCAGCCGGTCCTGTACAAGAGGTTCGAAAATACACTTGGAATCATAAACTTTCATTCCGGTAAAACCAAGCTCGGTATCATAATTTTCAATACTGTTGATGACTCCCATACTGTCCGCCTGGCGCACAGAAACCTTCAGATCCGGATAACGCAGATAGATTTCTGAGAGAATTTCCGGGAGCAGATACTGGGAAGGAACAGTAGAGGCTGCAATATGCAGTTCTCCCTTGATATCCTTTGCGTAAGACTGCATTTTCAGGGCAGCAACATCTCTCGTATGTAAAATCTCTCTGGCATAATCATAAAAAATCTCACCGGCTTCAGAGAGAATTACTTCTTTGGTGGTGCGCAGGATCAGGGAAACCCCAAGTTCGTTTTCCAGACTCTTAATATGGGAACTGATGGTTGGCTGGGACAGATAAAGTGCCTTGGCTGCTTTGGAAAAACTTTTAAGAGAAGCTACCTGAACAAATGCTTCCAGTTGATTAAAATACACAGGGAAACCTTCTTTCTGTTTCTTTTTTTAGGGATATCATACCATAATCTATAGAAAAAAACGAGGGTATTTATAGAAAAAATCAATAAATAAGAAAAGCTCATTGGGGTTTTGAATTAGACAAAAAAACTGTAAATGTTATACTTTTCTTAAGAAAGCAGGTGAAAAAATGGTGATATTAGGCTTGGATTCCGGTTCTGCTGCAACAAAAGCAGCATTTATAGAACTGCTTAAAATAGTTAGGAGGATGAGAATATGATTACAGTTAACGCAATGGGAGATGCCTGTCCAATCCCGGTGATTAAAACACAAAATGCCATCAAAGCATTGACAGGAGCAGAAGAGGTTGAGGTACTGGTGGATAATGAAGTAGCGGTACAAAATCTTACAAAACTGGCAGGAAGCCTTGGATGCGGTGTGAGATCAGAAAAAAAGGCAGAAAAAGAATACTGCGTAGTCATTTCTGTGGGAGAAGAAAAAGTACAGAAAACAGCAGAAGCACCGGTAGAACAGGAAGGAACATCCTGTATCCCGGATGCCAGAGAAAATACGGTGATTGTCATTGCATCAAATAAAATGGGAGATGGAGAAGAAGAACTTGGAAAAGTGCTGATGAAAGGATATCTGTATGCACTGACTCAGTTGGAAAAGCTTCCAAAGACCATATTATTTTATAACAGCGGTGCATTTCTCACCTGTGAAGGCTCCACTTCTCTGGAAGATCTGAAATCTCTGGAAGCACAGGGAGTAGAGATCCTTACCTGTGGAACCTGTCTGAACTTTTATGGACTTACAGAAAAACTTCAGGTAGGCTCTGTTACAAATATGTATGTGATTGCTGAAAAAATGTCCGGTGCAGACAAAGTTGTGAAGCCATGATTTATCTGGATAATGCAGCAACTACTTTAAAAAAACCGGAAAGCGTGGCACAGGCCATGACAAAGGCACTGTGCTGTCTGGGCAATTCCGGGCGGGGAGCCCATAATGCAACGCTGGATGCTTCCAGAATGATTTATGGAACCAGGGAAAAACTGGCAGAATTATTTCATGTACCGGATCCCTTAAGAATTGCCTTTACCTGTAACGCTACGGAGGCACTCAATACTGCCATACAGGGTGTCTTAAATCCCGGGGAACATGTGATTACCACTGTGTGTGAACATAACTCCGTATTAAGGCCTGTGTTCCGGATGGAAAATCAGAATGTGTCATACAGCCTTCTTCCGGCAGATCAAAAAGGAGTCATGCAGTATGATGAGCTTCCAAAGCTGCTCAGAAAAGAGACAAAAGCCATCATCATTACCCATGCCTCAAATCTGACGGGAAATGTCACAAATATCAAGAGAGTGTCAGAGTTTGCCAGAGAGCATGGGTTGCTCCTGATTGTGGATGCCTCTCAGACAGCGGGCTGTATTCCCATCAATGTAGAAGAAATGGGAATTGATATTCTGTGTTTTACAGGTCATAAGGGGCTGATGGGGCCTCAGGGAACCGGAGGAATCTATGTCAGGGAAGGATTATGTGTGCGGCCCCTGAAGGTTGGGGGAAGCGGAGTGAGAAGCTTTGACAGAGAACACCCGGATACCATGCCTACTGCACTGGAGGCAGGTACTTTAAACGGAACAGGAATTGCAGGATTATCTGCATCGATATCTTACATTCTGGAACAGGGAGTAGAAAAGATCCATCAGAAAGAAATGGAACTTGCACTGCGCTT
Organism: Muricoprocola sp.; assembly: GCA_051879475.1. Lineage (GTDB taxonomy): Bacteria > Bacillota > Clostridia > Lachnospirales > Lachnospiraceae > Marvinbryantia. The sequence goes on from JBJEMC010000096.1 coordinate 10,282, forward strand.
CAAAAAAGGTGTAGAGAGCATCCCGGGAATCATCATATATGGGGATTATGAGCATTCTGACCGGACGGCCATCGTTTCACTGAATCTGGGAGATACGGATTCTGCCACGGTCAGTGACTGGCTGTGGGAAGACTATGAAATCGCAGTGCGCGCCGGTGCTCACTGCGCACCCCTGATGCACAGAACCTTAGGGACGGAAGAACAGGGGGCAGTGCGTTTCAGTTTTTCCTGTTTTAATACAGAAGAAGAGGTAGATGCAGCAATAAAAGCACTGAAAGAGTTGCAGGAATAAAAGAGTATGAGAACAAAAAAAGAACAGCTGGTGATTACTTTTTCAAGTACACCGGAAGCGATAAAAATGGAAAAATATTGTCAGGAGCATCAGCTGCCCGGCAGGCTGATTCCGACGCCCTCTCAGATCACCGCAGGATGTGGACTTGCCTGGAAGACAGATCCACAGACAAAGGAAAAATGGGTGGAAGAACTGAATCAGGCGAAAATTTCCTGGGAGAAGATGCAGATTATTGAATTGTAAATCTGAGAAAGGGGACATTATGGTTCATGTAATAATTGATGGAAAACCGGTGGAAGTCGAGAAAGGGACAACGATTCTTCATGCGGCAAAGAAGGCGGGGATAGAGATTCCGACTTTGTGTTACATTGAGGATCTTCTGCCAGATGGCTCCTGCCGTATGTGTATGGTGGAAGTAAAAAATAATGGAAGAACCAAGATTGATACCGCATGTACCATGCAGGTATCAGAAGGAGACGAAATATTTACCAGGTCAGAAAAAATCAGACAGTCCAGAAAACAGACGCTGGATCTGCTTCTTTCTGACCATAATGTACATTGCTTTTCCTGTGAGGCAAATGGCGATTGTAAGCTTCAGGAATATGCCTTTGAATATGGCCTGGAAATGACAAGCTATGAAGGGGAAAAGAGTGGCGGAGAAGTGGATGATACGAATCCATTTTTTACCTACGATCCAAGTCTTTGTATTCTTTGCCACAGATGTGTGAATACTTGTAATCAGATTGTAGGCCGTGGTGCAATCGAGACCTTGGAACGAGGATTCCATTCTGTAATCGGAAATGGAGAAGGAAAATGGAAGGATGGAATCTGCGAATCCTGTGGGAACTGTGTACAGGCCTGTCCAACCGGAGCTCTTTCCATGAAGAGAAGGAAAAAATACAGGACATATCAGGTAGAAAAGAAAGTATTGACCACCTGCCCGCACTGTGCAACAGGATGTCAGTATTATCTGCTGGTAAAAGATGGAAAAATCGTAGATACAGAGGCTTATAACGGACCATCCAATAAGGGACTTCTCTGCGTAAAGGGACGAAGCGGAAGCTTTGACTTTGTACATCATCCTTCCAGAATTACCGATCCTTTGATCAAGAATAAAGAAACCGGTGAATTTGAAAAGGCAACCTGGGATGAAGCTCTGGATCTGGTGGCATCCAAATTCATGGAGATCAAGAAGAAATACGGCAGTGAATCCCTGGCAGGTTTTGCATGCTCCAGATCACCAAATGAAGATATCTACATGGTACAGAAGATGGTACGTACCTGCTTTGGAACAAACAACACAGATAACTGTGCCCGTGTATGTCATTCAGCCTCCGTTTCAGGACTTGCCATGACCTTAGGTTCCGGTGCCATGACCAATCCAATCGAAGATATCACAAAGAAACCGGATGTGATCATGCTGGTAGGTTCCAACCCGGAAGAAGCTCATCCCGTAGTAGGTATGCAGATCCGCCAGGCAGTGCAGCGCGGCTGTAAACTGATCGTTGTGGATCCACGAGATATTGATCTTGCAAAACATGCCGATATTCATTTGAAATTAAAACCGGGTACCAATGTTGCTTTTGCAAATGGTATCATGAATGTAATCATTTCCGAAGGACTGCAGGATGAGAAATTCATCGCAGAGAGAACGGAAGGATATGAGAAACTCAAAGAAATCGTAAAAGACTACACACCGGAGAGAGTAGCAGAAATCTGCCATATTGATGCAGAAGATCTGAAAAAAGCAGCGATCATGTATGCAAAAGCAGACAAGGCTCCGATCATTTACTGCCTTGGTGTTACAGAGCATTCTACCGGTACAGAAGGCGTTATGTCCATGTCTAACATGGCAATGCTGGTTGGAAAACTGGGAAGAGAAGGCTGCGGCGTAAATCCGCTTCGTGGACAGAACAATGTACAGGGTGCCTGTGATATGGGAGCATCTCCTAATGACTTCCCGGGCTATCAGAAAGTTGCCAATCCGGAAGTAGTTGCCAAGTTTGAAAAAGCATGGAATACCAAACTGAACCCTAATCCTGGACTTCATGCAACAGAGGTATTCCCGGCAGCAATCAGAGGGGATATAAAGGGCCTTTATATTTACGGAGAAGATCCGGTTGTCACAGATCCGGATACCAGTCATATTATCAAAGCCCTGGAAAGCCTGGAATTCTTTGTTGTTCAGGAACTGTTTATGACAGAAACTGCTGCTTACGCAGATGTTATTCTTCCAGGTGTCAGCTATGCAGAAAAGGAAGGTACTTTTACCAACACAGAACGTCGTGTACAGCGTGTAAGAAAAGCTGTTACAATCGAAGGTGAAGCA
>JBJEMC010000097.1:0-12772 GCA_051879475.1 Muricoprocola sp.
GATGCCGCTCCCCTCCATGCATTACGAGTACATGGAGAGAAAAACGGCAAAGGTAGCCTTCTTCCATACCCAGGTATACTTGTTTGCGTTTGCTTCAAACTTGGAGCCGTCGATGTAGAGATGTTGCAGATCTACATGCTCATCGTTAAAGATAGCATGATTGATGTCGTTAAAAATGTTTTCAATCTTATCTTGAAGTATTTCATTGATGAAATATCCAAAGGTTCTGTATGACGGAGTCTGGTGATCCATGAGATACATGAACCTGATATTAACTTTGCAGTTGTCTTCCAGTTCTCTCAGAGAGCAGTAGCCGCTAGTCATAAATCCGAAAAGTACTGTTTTTAACATGTTGACTGGATTATATCTGAGTCGTCCGGTTGTGTACTCCGGAATATCCGTCAGATACTTGTTTAAATCGATTCCTCCCATCAATCTGTCAAATGTTAAAACAGGATCCAGCAGATCCAAACAATCTGAAAGAAACAGTGGTAAATATCCTTGTTTTGAATTACAATAATTATTGTGTAAAGTTTTCATCGCAAGTTAATTTTACCACAAAAATAGGACCTTTCGCATGAACGAATGGTCCTATTTCTTTTAGGGACTTATTTCACAGCCCCTTTTATGCAACAAAAATCTGACGAAATGTTAATGGAAAATATACGTAAAATCATTTGAAAATTTTACTAAAATATTGTAAAATAGAAATAAAAAATGAAGTGGGGAATGGGTATGGCTGGGATTAAAGATATTGCAGAAGCTGCAGGCGTTTCGCTGTCTACCGTGTCAAATGTGATCAATGGAAAGCGAAATGTGGGGAAAAAAACAAGGGAAAAGGTTCTTCAGCTTATCGAGGAAATGGATTACGTGCCGAATGAGGCAGGGAAGCTTTTAAAGACGAAAGAGAACCATACAATTCTTTTCGTTTTCAGCGATTTTGACCGAAGTTTTTATCTGGAAGTACTTAAGGGCGTAAACGATTATTTGAAAAATAAAGATTATGATCTTCTTATTTGTACGCAGCGTTCATGCGAAAAATATATGCGGAACAATATGAGCAGTGGCTGTATTGTTCTGGATGCGGCACTGCGCGACGATACAATTCTCCGGTGTGCCAATGAAAATTATCCCATTGTTGCACTTGACAGAACGTGCGCATCACCCTATGTAAGAAGCGTAATTGTAGATAATTATCCGGCTATGTGTGAGATGATGCAGGATATTATTGACCGTGGATACCGGCGCTTTGCATTTTTGAGCGGCGTGGAGACCAGTCTGGATAATATGGAGCGCTATCGTGGATTTAGCGATACTATAGAGAAAAACGGACTTCATTTTCATCAGAAAAACTATTTTGTAGGTGATTACCGGGAGGAAAGCGGATATACAGTTGGGAAAATCCTTTCTCTGGCAGAAAACCTTCCGGATGCGTTGATCTGCGCAAATGACAATATGGCCATTGGGGCAATCAAGGCCTTCCGGGAAAATAATATCCGTGTGCCGGAGGATATTGCAGTAACCGGGTTTGACGATATAGAGCGGGCGCAGGAAATTGGTCTTACTACGATTACTGTGCCAGATTACGAAAGAGGCTATCTGGCAGCCTTATATCTGATGGAGGCGCTGAATGGAAAAGATATTGCCAAAACATTCCAGATTTCCCCAAAAGTGAAGATGCGAAAGACTGTTTTAGTAAAAAAGACAAAAATAAGAAGTAAAATAGTAAAATAAAAGTAAAATCCTGTGTTAAAAATGACTAATCAAGGCGTCAAACACAGGATTTTTTATACTATTTTACGGTGAAAATTACTGAAAATGAGCAAAATGACGGAAAAACGCCAAAACTCAATTGACAAATAGACGTTTTATGCTATCATTTTAGTATAACGATTTACAAAACAAGCGTAGTAAATCAATTAAAGGAGGAAAAAAGAATGAAAGCTAAAAAAGTGATGAGCCTGGCACTGGCTGCAGCAATGATCGCAGGAATGACTGCATCCACAACTGTTAATTGTTACGCAGAGGACGAGAGCGTAGACAAGATTATTATTTTCCAGTCTAAAGTAGAGATCATCGACCAGCTTGAGGAACTGGCTGAGACCTACGAAGATGAGACCGGTATTGAAGTTGAAGTATGGGGAACAACCGGTGATGATTATCTTCAGCAGTTAAAGACGAAGCTGGCTAACGGACAGGGACCGACCGTATATTCACTTCTCCCTGGTGCTGAGTCAGAGACAATGAAGAACTATGAAGCAGATCTTGGCGATTTAAGCTTTGCTGATAAGATCGCAGAAGGTATGGCAGACGTTGTAGATGATAAGACAGTCGGTATTCCATATACCATGGAAGGTTTCGGAATGGTCTACAACAAAGACCTTGTAAATGCAGACGAAGTAACTGATTATGACTCCTTCGTAAAAATGCTCCAGGATCAGAAGGCAAACGGAATCAACGGATTTGGTCTTTCCCAGGAGAGCTATTTCCTGATCGGACACATCTTAAATACACCATTTGCACTTCAGGATGATCCGGAAGGCTTTATTGAGAAATTAAATGCTGGTGAAGTTAAGATGGCCGATACACCAGAGTTCCAGGAATTTGCAAAATTCTATGCAGCAATCCGCGATAACTCTTACAACCCGCTTGAGACAAATTACGATAAAGAGTGCGGTGATTTCGCAACAGGTAAAACAGCAGCAATTCATCAGGGTAACTGGTGCTACAGCATGTTCGCTGATTACGATATAGACTTTGACATGGGACTTGCTCCACTTCCAATCTCCGGAAATGATAAGATCGCTGTCAGTGTTCCGGCTGCATGGTATGTAAACTCCCAGGCTTCTGACGCAGAGCAGCAGGCTGGTAAGGATTTCCTTGAGTGGCTGTACACAACTGAGAGCGGACAGGATTATCTGATGAACGAGTTCGGATTCCTTCCGGTTGTTGAAGGCATGGAGAACGAGAATCTTGATCCAATTTCCCAGCTGGTAGCTGATTACGCAGCTGAAGGAAAGACAATTTCCTGGCCAATGAATCTGTGGCCATCTGGAATCGTAGATGTATATCTTGTACCGGTTGCAGAGCAGTTCTTCACATCTGATATGTCCTGCGAGGAATTACTTGCAGCACTTGATGATGCTTGGGCACAGGCGAATGAAGAAAAATAATAAGCCTGGATTTAGCCGGCTCAATGTAATGAAATAGGAATCGCCCGGCAGTGGGAGGCTGATGAAACACATGCTCTTTCATGGCCGGGCGTATTTTTTCTCTTATGACATTTTCATAGAAAGGAAGAATGTAAAATGAAGAAAAAGAAAAGAAAAGACGCAGGCTGGTACGCTCTTTTTACAGTACCGCTGTTATTTGTATTTGCAACAATTGTACTGATCCCGTTTTTTATTGGTGTTGGTTATTCCTTTTTCTCCTGGGATGGACTTCCGCTGAATCCAAAGATTTTTGTTGGAATGAAAAACTATGTTCATCTGTTCTCTGACAGCAGATTCATGACATCTGCAGGACACACCCTAATATTTACTGTTTTTTCCGTACTTCTGATCAATGTGATCGGTCTTGCATTTGCACTGATCGTTACAACGAAGCTGAAGGTAAGAAACGCAGCAAGAGCCATGCTTTTTATGCCATATCTGATTGGTGGCCTGATCCTTGGATATATCTGGAAGTTTATTCTTGGCGACGGACTTTCCTATGTGGCTGAGGTGCTTGGAAGCAACAGTAAGCTTCTTTCCAACTGGCTTCTGGATTCCACAATGTCAATGGTTGCACTTGTAGTTGTAAGTACCTGGCAGATGGCTGGCTACATTATGATCATCTATATTACTGGTATTATGGCAATTCCGGATGATGTTCTGGAGGCAGCTTCTGTTGACGGTGCAGGCTTCTGGCAGACACTTTTCAAAATCAAATTTCCGTTGCTGATGCCATCCTTCACAATCTGTCTGTTTATGACATTGTCCAACTGCTTCAAAATTTTCGATGTAAACCTGTCTCTGACTGGCGGTGGTCCGAATAATGCCACTGAAATGTTCGCCATGAACATTTATAATGAAATTTTTTCCCAGAGTAATTATGGATATGGACAGGCAAAAGCGATTGTATTCTTGCTTGTGGTCGCAGCAATTACCCTTGTACAGGTTTCTGTAACTAAAAAGAGGGAGGTTGAGATGTAATGAAAAAAAGAAAATCTGTTGTTGCAAATGTTCTTGTAATCCTTATGTCAATTTTATGGCTTTTTCCTGTGTATATTGTATTTGTAAACTCTTTCAAAAACAGAGCTGAGCTGTATGAGAACATGCTGGCATGGCCAAAAAGCTTCAGCTTTGAATACTATGAAAAAGCAATGAAGAAAATGAAATTCTTCCATGCTTTTGGAAACTCTCTTTTTGTAACAATTATTTCGATTCTGATTATTGTTGTTCTGGCATCTATGACTGCCTGGATGCTGGTACGTGCAAATAACTTGCTGAGCAAAATCATTTTCAGCACCTTTGTTGCCACTATGCTGATTCCGTTTCAGACCCTTATGATGCCTTTGATGCAGGAGATGGGCTGGATTCGTGATAATTTACATATTCAGATGCTGGATAACAGGCTTGGTCTTGTATATATGTATATTGGCTTTGGCGCAAGTATGGCAGTGTTCCTGTATCACGGTTTTGTAAAATCCATTCCGGTATCCCTGGAAGAGGCTGCTACCATCGATGGCTGCACAAAATTCGGTGTGTTCTGGAAAATCGTTTTCCCAATGCTGAAACCAACCACAATGACTGTTATCATTCTGGATGTAATCTGGATCTGGAATGACTATCTGCTTCCGTCCCTGGTACTTTCCAGCAAGGCAAACAGAACCATTCCGCTGTCTACATTCTCTTTCTTCGGACAGTTCACAATCCAGTGGAACATGGCAATGGCAGGACTGACACTGACAATTATCCCGGTAGTAATTTTCTACCTGTGCGCACAGAAATATATCATCAAGGGTGTTGCAGCTGGTGCTGTTAAATAAAAGTGCGAAGACAAAACAACATAATATTCTTGCTCTTATCGCTGGGCGGGAATGAAATAATAACTTCGGAGGGAATGGCATGAGCGAGAAATGGATTTACAAAATTGATGATCTAAAGATGGATAACGAGGCCCTCTTGGTAAACGAAACAATTTTCCATAATGCAAATGGATATATTGGAGTGCGTTCCAATTTTGAGGAAGGTTATCCGGAAGGCTATGATACAATCCGTGGTTCCTATATTAATGGCTTTTATGATATTGCGGAAATGAAGCAGGCAGAAAAGCTTTTTGGAATGGCGGAAGAGAAGGAGACCATGCTGAATGTGGCGGATGGTCAGACAATCTGCGTATACCTGGATGGAAAAAAATTTTCCATGTTCGATGGAGAGGTTCTTTCAAGCAGCCGCTGGCTGGATATGCAGAATGGTTATACGGCACGTAAGGTTCTGTGGAAAGCACCGAATGGAAAAGAAGTGGATATTGAAATTCGCAGAATGGCTTCTTTTTCCCATCTTCAGGTGTTTGTAATTGATTATCAGGTAACTCCTGTTAACTTTTCCGGTGAAGTCATAATCGAATCGGAACACCAGGGAAATGTAAGAAATTACTGCAATCCAAATGATCCACGGGTGGCTGGCGAAAGCTTCCAGCATTTGATTCCGGATCATGGAGTTGTAGAAAACGGGGCTTCTTATCTTATTACAAATACTGTATCTTCCGGACTGCAGGTATGTACAGGTGTGAAAAACACCATTTCAGCCGGAGAAACCGAGACTGGCGAGATTGTTCTGGAAGGTCATCATGCAGTTCAGAAATTTATAATTCAGGCAAAACAGGGTGAGGCTGTCCGCTTTGTGAAATATATGGTTTTTGCAGACAGCATTCGGTATCAGGATGCTCAGACTTCCGCAAAGGATGAGATGGAAGCAGTATCTTCTGTTCCTCTGGAACAGCTTTATAAAGAACAACGTGAATATCTGGATAAATTCTGGGAAAGCTCTGCGCTGGAAATAGATGGTGATGATGCACTTTGTGCAGCTGTCCGTTATAACGCTTACCAGCTGATTCAGTCTGTTGGAAAAGATCCCTATTGCGATATTGCGGCGAAGGGGCTTAGCGGCGAGGGATACGAAGGTCACTATTTCTGGGACACCGAAATGTACATGCAGCCATTCTTTACGCTGACCAACCCGGAGGTTTCCAAAAACCTTGTAGAGTATCGTTATTCTACACTGGATAAAGCCAGAGAGAACGCACGTATTCTGGGACACAAAAAGGGAGCTGCTTATCCCTGGCGTACAATCCGCGGCAGGGAGTGTTCCGGTTATTTCCCGTCAGGCTCTGCACAGTACCATATCAGCGGAGATATTGCTTATTCTACAGTTGCTTATTATCTGGCAACCGGAGACCTGGATTTTATGGCTGAAAAAGGCGCTGAGATCATTTTTGAAACAGCACGTATGTGGGTGGATCTTGGATGCTGGCACAAGGGAACCTTCCAGATTCACGAAGTGACTGGTCCGGATGAGTACACCTGTCTTGTAAGCAACAATTATTATACAAACCTGAATGCCCAGTACAACTTACATTGGGCAGTAAGACTGTATAAGCTTTTGAAAGAAGCTGGAAAACTGGAGCCTGTGGCGGAGCGTATCGGACTTCAGGAATCTGAAATTGAAGAGTTTGAAAAAGCAGAAAAAGCAATGTATCTGCCATATGATGAGAAATTGGGAATTAATCCTCAGGATGATTCTTTTCTGAACAAAGCGGTGTGGGATTTTGAGAATACACCGAAAGAGGATTATCCACTGCTTCTTCATTATCATCCGATGCATATTTACAGATATCAGGTATGCAAACAGGCGGATACAGTTCTGGCACATTTTATTTTTGAGGATGCACAGGACATGGAGACTATCCGCAAATCCTTTGCATATTACGAAAAAGTTACCACACATGATTCCTCTCTTTCAACCTGTATTTACAGTATTGTGGCTTCTAAACTTGGATTGGCAGACAAAGCCTACGAGTATTTTGGAGATTCTGCGAAACTGGATCTTTTCAATACACATCAGAATACCAAAGATGGAATTCACACTGCAAACATGGGTGGAAACTACATGGCAATTGTGTATGGCTTCGGCGGTTTCCGGCTGAAGGAGAGCGGAGCATGGTTTGCACCTGCGCTGCCAAAACAGTGGGATGCATATCGCTTTAAGCTGATCTATCTGGGAAGACATATTCAGGTGGTGGTAAACAAAGAAGGTACAACCTTCACTCTGGAAAGTGGTGAGCCGGTACAGATTCATGTATATGGTGAAGAATGCCTGCTGGAGAACAGCCTGCATTTTCCGCTGAAGTAGAGAATAAAAACAGTTTTGTGAAACAGCCCGGCGGGTGTCTGTAAATTGAGGGCAGGGAAGCTTGTCTGTATGTGCGGACGCTCGCCGGGCTGTTTGCACGAGAGTATTTAATGAAAAAACTCTGAACTCTGACAGGAGTAGAAATAGGAGATTACACATATCAAATTTAAATCAGATTTTTTGTGGGGCGCAGCCACCGCCGCGTATCAGGTGGAAGGAGCAGCGCATGCAGATGGACGCGGAGATTCCGTGTGAAATGTTTTATTACGTTCAATGAGCCACTGTGTTTTATTGGGCTGGGCTATTGCGGAACGATTCATGCACCTGGATTGAATTGTTCTTCCCGTGAAGCCTTTGCTGCAGCTCATCATGTTCTTATGGCTCATGGACTTGCGGTAAAGACTTTACGTAAATACGGAAGACAGGAGCTGCAGATTGGTTATGCGCCTACCGGAAGATTTACCTACCCGAAAACCCACAGCAAAGAAGATATTCAGGCTGCAAAGGATATGATGTTTCACGAGATTGCAGTGAAGGAATGGGAATGGAGCGTAACCTGGTGGAGTGATCCTGTATTTCTGGGAAAATATCCAGAGGATGCATTGGAGGCATACAAAGGCATTGTTCCTGATTTTCCGGCAGAGGACATGGAGCTGATCTGTCAGCCGCTGGACTTTGCAGGTCAGAACATCTACGACGGCCGTATGGTGGAAATGGGAAAAGATGGAAAACCTGTATTTTCTCCGGAGCCTCTTGGGTTTGCCCATACCCATATGAAGAGCCCGGTTACTCCGGAAATTCTCTACTGGATGCCTCAGTTTCTGTATGAGAGATATGGAAAGCCGGTGGTGATAACGGAAAATGGAATTTCAAACGGAGATCTGATATCTCTGGATGGAAAGATACATGATGGCTGCCGTATTGCCTACCTGGAGCGTTATCTCCAGAAACTTGGAGAGGCAGCAGAGCTTGTGCCAATTATGGGCTACTTCCACTGGTCTCTTATGGATAACTTTGAGTGGGCATGTGGATATCAGGAGCGCTTCGGACTGGTTTATGTGGATTATCAGACCCAGGAGCGGATTATGAAGGATTCAGGGTACTGGTATGCAGATGTAATCAGGACGAATGGTGAGTGCTTATTTTAATAGTATGTAATAAACTCTAAGAAAGGATTGGATATAAAAATGAAATACGAAGGAATTATCTTTGATCTTGACGGTGTAATTTGTCATACCGATGAATATCATTATCAGGCTTGGAAAACATTGGCGGATAAGCTTGGAATTTACTTTGACCGTGAAATTAACAATCGTCTCAGAGGGGTAAGCCGTATGGCCAGCCTGGAGATCATTCTGGAGTGTTATGAGGGTGCGCCGCTTACGGACGAGCAAAAAGAGCAGTATGCAACAGAGAAAAATGATGTTTATAAAAAGCTTCTTGGCAATATGTCTGAAAAAGATCTTTCCAAAGAGGTTGCGGACACTCTTAATGCGCTCAGAGCAAAGGGATTAAAGCTTGCGATTGGTTCTTCCAGCAAGAACGCTCCATATATTCTGGAACGAATCGGACTCGGAAATTTCTTTGATGCGGTTTCTGATGGAAATAATATTACTCATTCAAAACCAGATCCTGAAGTTTTTGTAAAAGCTGCAGAATTTCTTGGTTTGCCGGCTGAGAAATGCATGGTAGTAGAGGATGCGGAAGCCGGAATCGATGCTGCAATTGCCGGACATATGGACAGCGCTGCTATTGGTGATGCGGTTGGATGTGGAAAAGCCACCTGTAATTTGACAACATTTGCAGATCTTTTAAAGGAAGTTGAAGAATAAATGGAAAATTCATTTTATAAGTGGAAACAGCTTGGGGCGGGGGTTTTTCATATTCAGGATCTGTTTTCGGATTATATGTATCTTGTTGCAGGTGAAGAAAAAGCGGCACTCATTGATACAGGCATGGGATTTCCGGGGCTGCGCCAGTTGGTGGAAAGGCTTACGGATAAGCCGGTTATAGTATTGAATACGCATGGGCATCTGGACCATATTGGTGGGAACGATGAATTTGATTGTATCTATTTACATCCAGATGACCTGACTGTGTATGTGGAACATGGAATGGAGTCCTATCGTTCAGGTGTGATCAGAGCTATGGCACGGGAATTGGGAGTAGAGCTTTCAGAAGAGATTATGCAGGCGCTGGTCTGTGACCGGCTGAAAAGACAGTTGGTATCCGAAAATCCGGAAAAATTGGAAAACAATGCGGCGTGTGTAAAGGTACGGAGAAGACCAGAACTTGTGGCTTTACCTGCACAGATCAATCTGGGAGGCAGGGAACTGGAAGTGCTTCACACCCCGGGACATACGAAAGGCTCTGTCTGTTTCTACGACAGAAAAAATGAAATTTTATTCTCCGGGGATACTGTGTGCAGTATGGGCGTTATGCTGAATTTTCCGGAATCCGTACCGGTAGGGGAATTCATGAAAAGCATTGATTTTCTTCAGGAAAAGACTGGAAAGTGTGAGCGAATCTGTCCGGGGCATCATAAAGTGCCATTGGATGATTCTTATTTTCGAAAATATCTGGATTGCGGAGAGCTGGTGCTTACCCATCCGGAACAGGGAGTAGCGGAAGAGTCCGCGTGTGGAGAGTTTTTCAGGCTTCATTATGAGGATGTAAGCCTGACATATGTAAGGTGACAAAATGTACAGAGAGAATTTTGAAAAATCATTCCCGCAATCTCCCGCAAATTGTGACGCACATCTTGCAGAAAGCCTTTTTCAGACACGCTCTAACAGAAAATAAAGATATCATATGAGGAATAAAAAATGAAGGATTATTATAAAGTAAAAACGTCTCCAAAATGCCGGGAAGCAAGTGTGGTAAAAGGAGAAAAATACAGAATTACCGTATTGACTGAGGGGCTTCTTCGTCTGGAGTATAGTGAAAGTGGAAAATTTGTAGATGAAGCAACCCAGACTGTCTGGAACCGTGATTTCGAAACACCGGAATATCTGGTGAAAGATGAAGACGGACAATTGGAGATTATTACAAGCCGGCTTCACCTGATCTATAACAAGAAGAAATTTTCTTCTCATGGTCTTAGCATTAAGGGGCAGACTCGTCTTGCCTGGTACTATGGGGAGGAAAAAGATAATCTTGGAGGAACCGTCCGGACCTTAGATGAGGTAGACGGAGCCTGCCCATTGGAAAATGGCATTATGTCAAAAAGTGGTTATGCACTTCTTGATGACAGCAAAGCACTCCTGATCGGAGAAGATTCCTGGATCAAAGTAAGGGAAGAGGCTGAGGAGGACCTGTACTTCTTCTGCTATGGGAGAGATTATCGACAGGCACTAAAAGATTACTATCATCTTTGCGGCAGAACGCCTATGATTCCCAGGTTTGCCCTTGGAAACTGGTGGAGCCGCTACTATCCATATTCTGAGAAAACTTATCTGGAGCTGATGGATCGTTTCAAAGAAGAGCAGATTCCATTTACGGTAGGGGTTATCGACATGGACTGGCATGTGACGGAAGTTGATCCTAAATACGGAGATGGATGGACCGGATATACCTGGAACCGTAAGCTTTTCCCGGATCCGGAGCGTTTCCTGAAGGAGCTTCATAAGCGTGGGATGCGTATTACCCTGAATGTACATCCGGCGGATGGTGTACAGGCTTATGAGGATATGTATGAGGAAATGGCAGACGCTATGGGTGTTGACAAAACCAAAAAGCTTCCTGTGAATTTCGACATTTCTGATAAGAAATTTCTGGAGAAATATTTTGAGATCCTTCATCATCCATATGAAAAAATGGGCGTGGATTTCTGGTGGATCGACTGGCAGCAGGGCGGAAATACAAAAGTAGAAGGCCTTGATCCCTTATGGATGCTGAATCATTTCCATTATCTGGACAGCGGACGGACTGGGAAACGCCCTATGGTATTTTCCAGATATGCAGGTCCGGGAAGCCACAGGTATCCGATTGGATTTTCCGGTGACACGATTGTTACCTGGGAGTCACTGCAGTTTCAGCCATATTTCACAGCAACCGCATCCAATATCGGTTATGGCTGGTGGAGCCATGATATCGGAGGACATATGTTTGGTTACCGAGATGATGAGATGGAGGCACGATGGTATCAGCTTGGTGTGTTTTCTCCGATTATGCGTCTGCACAGTACGCAGAATGAATTTCTGGGTAAAGAGCCGTGGAGATTCCCGGCGGAGATCCAACAGGTAATGAATGATTTTCTGCGTCTGCGCCACAGACTGATCCCCTATCTGTATACCATGAACTACAGAAGCTATGCGGAGGGCGAACCATTAGTAGAGCCGCTTTATTATCTGTATTCAGATGCAGAAGAGGCATATAATGTGAAAAATGGTTTCTTTTTCGGTACAGAGCTGCTTGCATTCCCGGTAACCACACCAAGAATACCAAAGCTTCATGTGGCAAAAACAAAGGGCTGGCTTCCGGCGGGGACCTTTATTGACATATTTAATGGTATGATCTATCAGTCTGATAAAGAGCGTAAAGTGGATTTTCACCGCGATATTACTTCTCTCCCGGTACTGGCAAAGGCTGGTGCCATAGTGCCTATGACGGATGAAATTTTGGGCAATGCAGCTTCAAAGAATCCGGGGTCACTGCGAATCAAAGTGTTTGCAGGGGCTGATGGCAGTTTCCACCTTTATGAAGATGACAATGAAACCTGTGGATATGAGACTGGGCATTGTACAGTTACGCCTATGAAGTTTATCTGGGGCGATAAGCCTGAATTTCAGGTAGGGGCAGTAACAGGTGAACATGAGCTGATTCCTGAGAAGAGAGATCTGACACTGGAATTCTGGGGCATTACCAAAAGCCAGATAAAAGTACTGGAAGGTGTTAAAGAAGTGCCCTGTGAGACCTCCTATGACAATGAGAAAAATGTGCTTATTGTCCAGGTGGAGAGACATGCAGCATCTGAAACTCTCATGGTACAGTTCACAGAGAAGACTATGTTGGGCGAAAATCATGTGGAACAGCGCGTCCTGGATTTCCTGCAGCAGGCTGAGATTTCTTTTACCTTAAAAGAGAAGATCATCGCGTCTGTGCGCCGACAGTCAGATCCTGTTCTTATGGCGGGAGAGCTTTGCTCCAATGACCTGAATCCGGAGCTGGCAGGAGTTCTTATGGAGATACTGACCGCAAAGAAAAATTAATTTTGAAAGTGGTATGAATTGCGAACCCTTTTTCCAACTGATTCACATAAATCTTCCGCTCCAGTATTGATATAATACCTAGATTATTCACGGCTGTGCCGTGAATAATCTAGGTGTAATTATAGTGGAAAAATTGGTTTTGTTAAAAGGGATGTTAAAAATATATCT
>JBJEMC010000098.1:0-12697 GCA_051879475.1 Muricoprocola sp.
TTTGACAGGGCCTCAGATGAGATTGATCAGACTTTTGGAGGCATTGACGGTGGGGAAGAAGGTTCTCTTCCGGAACAGCTTTTTGGCTATGATAAGCTGGATGCGAAATATAAAGAATTCACCAGGTTTGTAAAGAAAAGCCAGAGCGGTCTGGCCGATATTGAAGACTACATTAATGAAGATGAAGTAGATGTTATGATTAATAAGAGAATGCTGGAACTGATTCCGGATATTCTTACCAGCCTTGGTATTCTCGGTACGTTTATTGGTCTGGTATATGGCCTTAAGAATTTTGAACCTTCTAATTATGAGGCGATGACAAATTCTGTTTCATCTCTGGTTTCAGGTATTAAAGTGGCTTTCCTGACATCCATTTATGGATTGTCTCTGTCTCTGGTGTTTGGATATGGGCTCAAGGCAGCATATGCCAGTCTGATGGACAGTCTGCAGTTCTTTATGGATCGTTTTCATGGAATGGTCATTCCGGCGGCAGAAGCTGAAACCCGTAATATTCTGGTGAATTATCAGGAAGAACAGACCAGGGCAATCCAGAAGATGACTGACCAGTTCTCAGAGCATCTGGCGAATAGTTTTGAAAAGGTGATTACACCATCCTTCCGTAAGATGAATCAGTCCATGGATATTCTCACAGAGACCATGGCAAAGGGACAGGAAGAGATGATGAATGGACTGTTAAATGATTTCATTGAAAAGATGAGAGAGTCTTTCCAGTTGCAGTTTGATGATTTTAATGCAGCATTGGAGCAGATGACAGCAGCTCAGAAGTCTATGACAGAAGCAACAAAGGATATGTATCAGCAGACTGCTGCACAGCTTCACAGTACTTTTGACCGGGAAGAGGCCAATATGAAGAATCTGGTACGGGAAATGGGTGCTATGCAGAAAGAATATATGACATCAGTGCAGCAGACCATTGACAACAATCAGAAATATGGTGAGGTGCTGGATACGAATTACAAACAGGTTATTGCATACATGCAGGATGCAGAACAGACTTCTGCGAAATTCTGGGTAGCATGTAATCAGGCTATGCAGAAGTATGTCAGTGCAGCGACGGTCAGCGTGGAAGGATTTGCAGCAGCCAGCCAGCATAACAGCAATCTGTATGAAGCCAACGAAAAAGTTGTGGAAAGCTATAATGAACGTATGCAGGAATTTGTGCAGTACCAGAAGATGACGGCACAGACCTTGGAACAGGTTCAGAATCTTCTTTACAATATTGTTACATCACCGGATGAAACTCACAGAACCAATATCAAAAATATGGCTGTGAATAACAGTAACAGGGATATGCTGATGCAGATTCAGAAAACTCTGGAAGAGCAGGGGGAAAGACAGGAAGAATTGCTTCAGACTATGGTGGAATATATGAAAGAAAATGCTAGAATGGCAAAGAAAAGCAAAGGGCTGTTCCGGGATAAATAAATAGGAGGCAAAATGCGAAGACGAAGAGAAAAGCAAAACACTGGTTTTAATGTATGGCGTTCTTATTCGGATATGATGGCCGGTATCTTACTCTTATTTGTCCTGATCATGTGCGTGACACTGTTTCAGTCTCAGATCAATTATGAGAACAGTATCAAAGAGCGTGACGAGAAGCTTATGTTGCAGGAAGAATATACCAAAGAGATTATGAGCCAGAAGGATATTGTGGCCGATCAGCAGGATCAGCTCTCTTCACAGCAGGATCAGCTGGCAACCCAGGATGAACTTCTTGCTGCACAGAAGAAACAGCTGGATGAACTTGCTGCGCAGCTTGCAGAGCAGCAGGAAAAGCTGGATGCACAAAGTGTCAAACTGAAAAAGCAGAAGAATGCATTGGAAGAAAAGACCAGCCAGCTTGCCATACAGCAGGAAAAGATTGATAATATTATTGGTGTAAAGGCAGAAGTAATTGAAGCACTGAAGCAGGAATTTGCGCAGAATGATATTAACGTTGAAATTGATACCAAAGACGGTTCTCTGGTATTGGACTCCAGTGTTTTATTTGATTATGATGAGACAGAGCTGACAGAGGAAGGAGAGATGGTTCTGGGAGAGGTTCTTCCGATTTACTGTAATGTATTGTTCCAGGAA
The DNA here is from genome assembly GCA_051879475.1 of Muricoprocola sp. GTDB lineage: Bacteria > Bacillota > Clostridia > Lachnospirales > Lachnospiraceae > Marvinbryantia. The sequence continues at coordinate 2,098 of JBJEMC010000098.1, forward strand.
CAGTATTTTCCATATCTGGCAGAAATCGTTATTGATGGATATACAGACAGCAGTGGAGGGTATGAGTATAATCTGGATCTTTCCCAGAAAAGATCTCTGGCAGTTGCAGAATATCTGCTGAACCAGGCCTCCAGTTTCTTAAGTGCGGAAAATCAGGAAAATCTGAAGGAACATCTAACCGTAAACGGACATTCCAGCAGTAATCTGGTTCTGGATGAGAATGGAAATGAAAATGCAGAAGCTTCCAGACGAGTAGAAGTAAAGTTTCGGTTAAAGGACGAAGAAATGCTTGAAGAACTAAGTGAAGTTCTGCAGGAATAAAAAATAAGCCGCGAGAAATCGCGGTTTATTTTTTATCTTGTGAAAAATTATTTTTGATTCAGGTTTTTCTGTGCAGTACTCAGCATCAGTTTGATTCGGTTCAGCTGGTTTACTTCACTGGCTCCCGGATCATAGTCAATGGCAACGATATTGGCCAGAGGATATTGTTTTCGGATCTCTTTAATGACACCTTTTCCAACGACGTGGTTTGGAAGACATCCAAATGGCTGCGTACATACAATGTTATTGACTCCATTATGAATCAATTCCATCATTTCGCCTGTCAGGAACCAGCCTTCACCGGTCTGGTTGCCCAGAGAAACGATAGGGCTTGCATATTTAGCCAGATCTTCAATCTTAGCCGGTGTAGAGAAATGCTTACTCTTTGCAAATGCCTTATAGGCACTGCTTCTTACAAATTCCATGAATTTGATTCCTGCATTGCAAAGAAGGGCAGATCGTTTGCTCATTCCCAGCTCCTCTGCCTTGAAGTTTGAATTGTAGAAGCAGTAAAAGAGGAAATCTAACAGGTCAGGCACTACAGCTTCTGCACCTTCTGATTCCAGTAATTCCACCAGGTGGTTATTGGCGGCTGGCATGAATTTTACCAGGATTTCTCCTACAATACCAACTTTTGGTTTCTGTATGGAACGAATCGTAAGGTGATCGAAGTCATCGATAATGTCCTTACATAGTTGTGTAAATTCCATATGCGTCGGAACCTTTTTGGAAAGGAATCTGGTGCATTCCTTTAACCATTTCTGATGCATGGCATTGGCAGAGCCCGGAACCGCTTCATAAGGTCTCATACGGTAGAGGCACCTCATAAAAATATCTCCCAAAACAACAGCGTAGATTCCCTTTGTCAGCATTGGAAGCGTGATCTTAAATCCAGGCTGTTTTTCCAGTCCGCTTACATTCAGAGAAATGACAGGAATCTCTTTGTGACCTGCCTTTTCCAGAGCACGTCTGATGAATCCGACGTAGTTTGTAGCACGGCATCCACCGCCTGTCTGGGTCATAATAATAGCGGTCTTTGATAAATCATATTTTCCGGACTGAATGGCATCCATGATCTGTCCCACAACCATCAGAGAAGGATAGCATGCATCATTGTTAACATATTTTAATCCCATGTCAACGGCTTTGCGACCGTCATTATGTAATAATTCAATGTGGTAGCCACAGCTTCTGAATGCCGGTTCCAGAAGGTCGAAATGGATTGGCGACATCTGAGGACAGAGAATCGTATAATCTTTTCTCATTTCCGGAGTAAATATTGCCTTTTCAATATGGGCAGGACGTATGGTACGCTGTTCCTGTTTTTCTTCTTTTACCCTTAAGGCTGCCAGAAGAGAACGGATACGGATTCTGGCGGCACCCAGGTTATTTACTTCATCGATCTTCAGACAGGTATAGATCTTATCAGAACCGGTAAGAATATCACTTACCTGATCTGTAGTTACTGCATCCAGACCGCAGCCAAAGGAATTTAACTGGATGAGATCCAGGAAGTCTGTTGTCTTTACGTAGTTGGCTGCTGCATAAAGACGACTGTGATACATCCACTGGTCACTTACAATGAGTGGACGATCCGGTTGATTGAGATGAGAGACAGAATCCTCTGTCAATACTGCAATTCCATAAGAAGTAATCAGTTCAGGAATACCGTGATTAATTTCATGGTCAATATGGTAAGGTCTTCCTGCCAGAACAATTCCATGTTTATGATTGTCCTTTAACCATTGTATGGTTTCTTCGCCTTTCTTGTACATGGTAAGGCGGGTTTTCTCCAGTTCCTTCCATGCTTCATGAACGGCAGCTTCTATTTCAGCAGCCGGAATATCTGAAAAGGCCTTTACTAACTGAGAAGATACGGTCTGCTCACTGGAAAATGACATAAATGGATTGCGAAAATCAATCTGTTTATCCTTCAGGTCTTCTACATTGTTTTTAATATTTTCCGCATAGGATGTTACAATCGGACAATTGTAATGGTTGTTGGCATCCGGGAATTCATTTCTTTCATATGGAATACATGGATAGAAGATAAACTTAATTCCCTGCTGTATCAGCCATTCTATATGTCCATGTGCCAGCTTGGCAGGATAACATTCGGATTCGCTGGGGATGGATTCAATTCCAAGTTCATAAATTTTTCTGGTTGACTGGGGAGAAAGCACTACCCGGTAACCAAGTTTTGTAAAGAACACATGCCAGAATGGATAGTTCTCATACATGTTAAGGACTCTTGGAATACCCACAGTGCCCCTGGGGGCATCTTCTTCTGCCAATGGTTCATAATCAAAAAGCAGATGATTTTTAAACTCAAATAGATTAGGAATATCTGTATTTTTCTTTTCTTTTCCCAGACCCCGTTCACATCTGTTTCCGCTGATAAACTGCCTTCCATCGGAAAACTTGTTGACGGTAAGACGGCACTGATTGGTACAGCCCTTACACTTGGACATACGGGTTGTAAATTGCAGATGCATGATATCGTCGATGGAAAGCATGGTACTTTCTTGTCCATGATATCGTTCTCTGGCAATCAATGCGGCACCAAAAGCACCCATGATACCTGCGATATCCGGTCTGATGGCTTCGCATCCGGCAATTCTTTCAAAACTTCGAAGTACGGCATCATTATAGAAAGTACCGCCCTGAACCACGATATGTTTTCCAAGAGAAGAAGCATCAGATACCTTGATAACTTTATACAGGGCATTTTTGATGACAGAATAGGCAAGACCGGCAGAGATATCTGCAACGGTTGCGCCTTCCTTTTGTGCCTGTTTTACCTTGGAATTCATAAATACGGTACATCTGGTTCCCAGGTCAATAGGATGCTTGGTAAAAAGCGCTTCCTTGGCAAAATCCTGGACAGAATAATTCAGAGATTGTGCAAAGGTCTCGATAAAGGAACCACAGCCTGAGGAACAGGCTTCATTTAACTGGACACTGTCCACAGTTTGATTTTTAATTTTGATACATTTCATATCCTGGCCGCCGATGTCCAGAATACAGTCTACTTCCGGATCAAAGAAAGCAGCAGCATAGTAATGGGATACGGTTTCCACTTCTCCTTCATCAAGCATCAGTGCAGCCTTGATCAGTGCCTCGCCATATCCGGTGGAGCAGGAACGGGCTATGTATGCTTTTTCAGGCATAAGAGAGTATACATCCTTTATGGATTTGATCGTAGTCTTTAAAGGACTTCCGTTATTATTGCTGTAAAATGAGTATAAAAGAGAACCATCTTCACCTACCAAAGCAACTTTTGTAGTGGTAGAACCGGCATCCACACCAAGAAAACATGGGCCCTCATAAGTGGAAAGGTCACCGGTTTTTACTTTATACTGGCTCTGACGTTTGTTGAAAACATCATAATCCTTGAGGTTTTCAAACAGAGGATCCAGACGGGCCACTTCAAAGTCCAGGGTAATATGATCAGATAATTTCCGAATCAGTTCCTTAGAGGTGGTAGTAACCGCACTGTCACAGTTCATGGCAGAGCCAATGGCAGCAAACAGATGAGAATTCTCCGGTGTAATCGCATGTTCTTCATCCAGATTCAGAGTACGGATAAAAGCTTTCTTTAATTCAGATAAAAAATGAAGAGGTCCGCCCAGAAATGCCACGTGTCCACGGATCGGTTTTCCGCAGGCAAGGCCACTGATGGTCTGATTCACAACAGCCTGGAAAATAGAAGCAGACAAATCTTCTTTTGTAGCACCTTCATTGATCAGGGGTTGGATGTCTGTTTTGGCAAAAACACCGCATCTTGCGGCAATAGAATACAGAGACTGATAATTTTTGGCATACTCATTTAATCCGGCTGCATCTGTATGAAGCAGGGATGCCATCTGGTCGATAAAGGAACCGGTACCTCCTGCGCAGATCCCGTTCATTCTCTGTTCTACATTATTTCCATCGAAATAGATGATTTTGGCATCTTCACCACCAAGCTCAATCGCTACGTCTGTCTGAGGAGCATAGTAGGAAAGTGCAGTTGATACAGCGATTACTTCCTGAACAAAAGGTACTTCCATATGTTTTGCAAGGGCAAGCCCTCCGGAACCCGTTATTACAGGTGAGACATTCAAGTCTCCTAACAGGAACTGTGCTTTACCTATTAGGCTGGCAAGAGTTTCCTGAATATTCGCGTAGTGTCTTTTATAATCAGCAAATTTTAATTCATTCTGGTCATCGAGAATGGCAATTTTAACTGTTGTAGAGCCAATATCAATTCCCAGTTTATAAATAACATTACTCATCTGGCGTAACGCCTCCAGTTTTTTCCTATTATATTGTATGATTACAGTGTCAAAAGTACAAATCCATGACATGCTTGCATGTCAGTGGATGCAGGACTTTATGACACGCCCCACAATGAGGATGAAGTGGGGCGAAGACCCATGAGAATCCGAATTGTGGGAAGGATTGTGAAAGCTGCTTGCAGCGGAGCAATCCGTAATCATTTATTAATGAGATATCGGCTACCAGTATACGACATATTTTGAAAGAGTTCAAGTTGGAGATATTGTAAAATTTTTATAAATATGATATGATTCCTTCTATGTTTCGAAAAAAGAGACCTTAAAAATAACATGGGAGGATCAGATGTATAAAATATTAGCGACAGACGGGCGTGCGAAGCGTGCCGAGCTTCAAACGGTTCACGGGACGATTCAGACTCCTGTTTTTATGAATGTAGGAACTTCGGCTGCGATTAAAGGAGCAGTAGCGACGACAGATCTTCAGGAAATCGGAACACAGGTAGAATTATCCAATACGTATCATCTTCATGTAAGACCGGGAGATCAGGTTGTGAAGAAACTGGGAGGACTTCACAAGTTTATGAACTGGGATAAGCCGATCCTGACGGATTCCGGAGGATTTCAGGTGTTCTCTCTGGCAGGGCTTCGTAAGATAAAAGAAGAAGGCGTATATTTCCATTCTCATGTAGATGGCCGGAAAATATTTATGGGTCCGGAGGAAAGTATGCAGATCCAGTCTAATCTCGCTTCTACCATCGCCATGGCTTTTGATGAATGTCCATCCAGTGTGGCTGACAGAGAGTATGTTCAGAATTCTGTTAACAGAACCACCAGATGGCTTGAGCGTTGTAAAACAGAGATGAAAAGACTCAATAGCCTGGAAGATACGATTAATAAGAATCAGATGCTTTTTGGAATTAATCAGGGAGCAATCTATGCAGATATCCGAATTGAACATGCCAAAAGAATCTCTGAGATGGATCTGGATGGCTATGCAGTAGGTGGCCTTGCTGTGGGGGAAACCCATGAAGAAATGTACCATATTCTGGATGAGGTTGTTCCGTATCTGCCAAAGGATAAGCCTACCTATTTGATGGGGGTGGGAACTCCTGCCAATATTCTGGAAGCGGTAGATCGTGGTGTGGACTTCTTCGACTGCGTATATCCCAGCAGAAACGGACGTCACGGACATGTCTATACCAATCATGGAAAGTTAAATCTTTTCAATGCGAAGTTTGAACTGGATGACAGGCCAATCGAAGAGGGCTGTCAGTGCCCGACCTGTAGAAATTACAGCCGTGCATATATCAGACATTTGTTGAAAGCAGGAGAAATGCTGGGCATGCGCCTTTGTGTGCTTCATAATCTATATTACTATAATCATCTGATGGAAGAAATCAGAGAGGCTATTGAAAAGGGAGAATATAAAGAGTTTAAATCAAAAAAACTTGCAGGTTTTGCAGAAACTACTTGATGTAAGTGGTAATTTTGTGTATTATATACTTTACTTGGTTAAATTTATAAAAATATGGAGGAACAGAAATGAATTTATTATCAGAATCTTCTGGTTCAGGAAGCTTATTATTGTTATTGTTTTATGTGGTGATCATCGGTGGTGTCATGTATTTTATGGCCATCAGACCACAGAAAAAGGAACAGAAGCGTATTAATGCCATGCTTTCTGCGCTGGAAGTTGGTGACAGTATTGTGACCACAAGTGGATTTTATGGAGTTGTGATCGATATTACAGATGAAGATGTAATTGTAGAATTTGGTAGCAATAAAAACTGCAGAATCCCAATGAAAAAGACTGCAATCGCAGAGGTAGAAAAAGCTGACGAAGAATAAGAAAGAGTTAGAAGGCCTGGGGGCATAGCAGATTGCTGTGTCCCTAGTTTCGCAGAAAGGACTAGACATGAGTTATAAGATTGCATTGATTCCAGGCGATGGTATCGGACCTGAGATCGTGAAAGAAGCTGTTAAAGTGCTTGATAAAGCCAGTGAAAAGTTTGGATTTCAGCTGGAATACACGAAGCTGTTAATGGGCGGTGCTTCCATTGATGTTTATGGTGTCCCTCTGACAGATGAGACAATTGAGATCGCCAAATCCAGTGATGCAGTGCTTATGGGTTCCATTGGCGGAGATGCAAAGACTTCTCCATGGTATAAACTGGAGCCATCTAAGCGACCGGAAGCAGGATTGTTGAAGATCAGAAAGTCTCTGAATCTGTTTGCAAATTTAAGACCGGCATATCTTTATGAAGAACTGAAGGCAGCATGTCCTTTAAGGGATGAGATCATTGGTGATGGTTTTGATATGATGATCATGAGAGAACTGACGGGTGGTCTGTATTTCGGTGAAAGAAAAACCGTGGAAGAAAATGGGGTTAAAAAGGCAATTGACACTCTTACATATGATGAAAATGAAATCCGCCGCATTGCAAAACGTGGTTTTGATATTGCCATGAAGAGAAGAAAAAAAGTTACCAGTGTAGATAAAGCAAATGTTCTGGATTCTTCCAGACTCTGGAGATCTGTGGTAGAAGATGTGGCAAAGGATTATCCTGAAGTTACATTGGAACATATGTTGGTGGATAACTGTGCAATGCAGCTGGTAAAAGACCCGAAACAGTTCGATGTCATTTTAACTGAGAATATGTTTGGCGATATCCTGTCAGATGAAGCAAGTATGGTAACTGGTTCCATTGGAATGCTTTCTTCGGCCAGCTTAAATGAAACCAAGTTTGGGCTGTATGAACCAAGTCATGGCTCTGCACCTGATATTGCAGGAAAAGATATCGCAAACCCGATTGCTACTATCTTATCCGCAGCTATGATGCTGAGATTCTCACTGGATCTGGATCAGGCGGCAGATGCAATTGAAAATGCTGTAAAGCAGGTATTAAAAGAAGGTTACCGCACTGGTGATATCATGTCAGAAGGATGTACGCTTGTGGGATGTACAGAAATGGGTAACCTGATAGCAGAAAGAATATAGAATAACAGTGTCAAAAGTCCAAATCCATGACATGCTTGCATGGCAATGGATGAAGAAATTTATGACACGCCCCACTATGAGGATGAAGTGGAACGAAGGCTCATGAGATTCCGAAGAGTGAGAAGGATTGTGGAAGTTGCTTGCAGCGGAACAATCCGTAATTCAGATAATATGTATAATATGAAAACGGAGGAGAAATATGAAAAGTGATGCAGTGAAAACCGGAATGCAGCAGGCTCCACACAGATCCCTGTTTAATGCATTGGGAATGACAGAAGAAGAAATGAATAAACCATTGATTGGTATTGTAAACTCATACAATGAAATTGTCCCGGGGCATATGAATCTGGATAAGATCACAGAAGCAGTAAAAATGGGTGTTGCTCTTGCAGGTGGTGTCCCAAGAGAATTCCCTGCAATTGCAGTATGTGATGGAATTGCCATGGGACATGTGGGTATGAAATATTCTCTTGTTACCAGAGATCTGATCGCGGATTCTACAGAATGTATGGCCATTGCACATCAGTTTGATGCCCTTGTCTGCATTCCAAACTGTGACAAGAATGTTCCAGGTCTTCTTATGGCTGCTGCAAGATTGAATATTCCTACTATTTTTGTCAGCGGCGGTCCTATGCTGGCAGGTCGTGTAAAAGGACAGAAGAGAAGTCTGTCCAGTATGTTTGAGGCTGTTGGTTCTTATGCAGCAGGAACTATGACAGAAGAAGATGTATATGAATTTGAATGTAAGGTGTGTCCTACAAGTGGATCCTGTTCTGGAATGTACACAGCGAACAGTATGAATTGCCTGACAGAAGCTCTGGGTATGGGACTTCAGGGAAATGGAACGATTCCTTCTGTTTATTCTGAAAGAATCAAGCTGGCAAAACATGCAGGTATGCAGATTGTAGAATTAGTAAAGAAAAATATCCGTCCAAGAGATATCATGACAGAAAAGGCATTTATGAATGCCCTGACAGTAGATATGGCTCTGGGATGCTCTACCAATAGTATGCTGCATCTTCCTGCAATTGCCCATGAAGCCGGCGTGGAGCTGAATATGGATATCGCCAATGCCATCAGTGCAAAAACTCCAAACCTTTGCCATCTGGCACCTGCAGGTCCGACTTACATGGAAGACCTCAATGAGGCAGGCGGTGTATACGCTGTTATGAATGAACTGAATAAGAAAGGCCTGTTATATACTGACCTTATCACTGTAACAGGTAAGACAGTGGGAGAGAATATTGAAGGCTGTGTAAACAAGAATCCGGAAGTAATCCGTCCGATTGATAATCCATACAGCCAGACTGGAGGAATTGCTGTACTGAAGGGTAATCTGGCTCCGGATTCAGCCGTTGTAAAACGTTCTGCTGTTGTTCCTGAAATGCTGGTACATGAAGGTCCTGCAAGAGTATTTGATTGTGAAGAAGATGCCATTGAAGCCATCAAAGGCGGCAAGATCGTAGCAGGTGATGTTGTCGTAATCCGTTATGAAGGACCAAAGGGCGGTCCTGGTATGCGGGAAATGCTCAATCCTACCTCTGCAATTGCCGGTATGGGACTTGGTTCTTCTGTAGCACTGATTACAGATGGACGTTTCAGCGGTGCATCCAGAGGAGCGTCAATTGGTCATGTATCTCCGGAAGCAGCTGTGGGAGGTCCGATTGCTTTCGTAGAAGAGGGAGATATCATTAAAATCAATATTCCGGAAAATACACTTGACTTTGTAATTTCTGATGAAGAACTGGCAGCAAGAAAAGCAAAATGGCAGCCAAGAGAACCAAAGGTTAAGACAGGATATCTTGCACGTTATGCAAAAATGGTTACATCTGGTAACAGAGGTGCGATTCTGGAAATTTAAGATACAGTAGGAGGTAATTATGAAATTAAATGGTTCACAGATTCTGATTGAATGTTTGAAAGAACAAGGCGTGGATACTGTTTTTGGTTATCCGGGCGGAGCAATTTTAAATATTTACGATGAGTTATATAAACACAGTGATGAGATCACTCATATTCTTACATCTCATGAACAGGGTGCTTCTCATGCTGCTGACGGATATGCAAGAGCCACAGGAAAAGTAGGAGTTTGTCTTGCTACTTCAGGACCTGGTGCGACAAACCTGGTTACAGGTATTGCCACAGCGTATATGGATTCCGTTCCTATGGTAGCAATTACAGCAAACGTTGGAGTACCTCTTCTTGGAAAAGACAGTTTCCAGGAGATTGATATCACTGGTGTAACAATGCCGATCACAAAACATAATTATATTGTGAAGGATGTTGATAAACTGGCAGATACCATCCGTAATGCTTTTACTATTGCAAAGGAAGGCAGACCAGGTCCTGTCCTTATAGATATTCCTAAGGACGTTACTGCTGCTGTGACAGAATATACTCCGGCAGTACCGGAACCAATCGAGAGAAAGACAGATTATGTTCGTGAATGTGATCTGGATGAGGCTGTGGAACTGATCAATAAGTGCAAACGTCCATTCGTTCTGGTGGGCGGCGGTGCAATCATTTCTGATGCAGAAGCAGAACTGAAAGAATTTGTAGAGAAAATTGATGCCTGCGTCGGAGATACTCTCATGGGTAAGGGTGCTTTTGATGGAAGAAGTGACCGCTATACTGGTATGGCAGGTATGCATGGCACAAAAACTTCTAACCTTGGTATTACACAGTGTGACCTGCTGATTGCCATTGGTATGAGATTCAGTGACCGTATTGTAGGCAATGCAAAACGTTTTGCAAACAAGTCAAAGATTATCCATATTGATATTGATGCTGCCGAGATCAACAAGAATATCCAGGTTGACTGCAGCATCCAGGGTGATGCAAGAGAAGTTCTTAAGAGACTGAATGCAAAGATTGAAAAACATGATCACCTGGAATGGATGAAGAACATTCACGATTTGAAAGAAAGATTTCCATTAAAATATGATGGTGACCGACTGACAGGCCCGGCAGTAATTGAAGAAATCTACGAAGCAACAAAAGG
>JBJEMC010000099.1:0-12674 GCA_051879475.1 Muricoprocola sp.
ATGACCGTAATTCATCTTTTTCCCATCACAGTCATTTTTTATGCTTTCTTAGTTGGTCGTAATCTAAACATCCTCAAATACGGTCATCTGGCATATACGAAACTCCGTCCCCGTGGTCACCTTATCATCTATGATTGAGATATCTTTTTTCCAGAATGGAAATCATTCCGTATAGCAGCATGGCAATGATGCATAGGATCACAATGCTCATGATCACCCAGTCAAGTTTGAATACCTGGCTTCCGTATATGATAAGATATCCCAGGCCTTCTCTGGCTCCGATGAATTCACCGATGATTACTCCTACCAGGCATAATCCGATGTTTACTTTCATAATACTGATGATAGATGGAACTGTTCCGGGCAGGACTACTTTGGTGAGGGCATGAAATCTGTTTCCGCCCAGGGTGTAGATCAGCTTTAGCTTTTCTCTGCTGACTTCGCGAAATTCCGTGTACAGGTTCAAAATGGTTCCAAAGATTGCCACAGAGATTCCTGCCACGATAATTGTCCTGCGGTTTGCTCCCAGCCATACGATGAGAAGTGGGGCAAGCGCCGATTTTGGCAGACTGTTTAATACCACCAGGTACGGCTCCACGATTTCAGAGAGCTTCTGGCTGCTCCATAACAGAACTGCTGCCAGGATTCCCAGCACCACTACCAGTGCAAAACTGATCAGGGTCTCTGACAGGGTAATTCCGATATGGCGGAAAATACTTCCATCCTCCGCCATTTTGCAGAATGTCCGTGCTATTTTACTTGGACTGCTGAAGATAAAACCATCTATGATTCCATTTGCTGCCGTCCATTCCCAGATAAACAGAAATCCCACCAGAATCAAGATCCTCATGACTTTTACAAACCGATCATGTTTGATGCATTTTCGTAAATATTCTTTCTGATTTTCCGAATATTCATCCCACTCTATTCTTTTATTATTCTTCACGATTCAGCACCTCCCAGATTTTATTAAAATACTCTTTAAATCCAGAAGCATTTCTTGCCCGTAGCGGTGTCCTTTTGTCAAGATCAAAGGTAATTGGGATTTCTTCCAATACTGTTGCCGGTCTTTTAGAAAGTATGATAACCCGATCCGCCATACTTACTGCCTCTGAAAGATCATGGGTGACCAGAATGGCTGTCTTATGCTCCTTCTTAATGATCTCATAGATATCATCTGCTACAGAAAGGCGTGTCTGATAATCCAGGGCAGAAAAGGGTTCATCCAAAAGCAGTAATTCTGGCTGAAGCGCCAGGGTTCTGATCAGGGCTGCCCTTTGACGCATTCCGCCGGAAAGTTGGCTGGGTCTGGCATGTCTGAATTCCCATAACCCATATTCTTTCATCAGTCCTTTTACAAACTCTGTATTTTCCTGAGTCACTTTGTGCTGTATCTCCAGACCCAGGGTGACATTTCCATAGATATTTCTCCATTCAAAGAGCTGATCTCTTTGGGGCATGTATCCAATATGGAAATCCACATGTTCCTCTAAGGGCTTTCCATGAATCCGTATTTCTCCATATTCCGGTTTCTGTAATTTACAGAGCAGGGATAACAAAGTTGATTTCCCGCATCCACTTGGTCCTACAATCGCTGCAAATTCGCCATCTTCCACCTGAAAGGTAACGTCTTTTAAAGCAGGCGTTTCCCCGTTTCTGCCATGATATGCATAGGATACATTCTGACAATTTAATAAAGGCTGCATCTCATACCTCCAACATATCTTACTGTCAGTGTATGAAATGCAGCCTTAGCTGTTGCACTCTAATTCATGATTCTGTTACAGAATCCTAATTTATTCCTCTGTTGTTTCTTCTTCCTCCGGCATTCCTGCAGCACTGAGGTTTTCAAATATCTGAGTTGGGTCTACTGTTCCGGCATATGCTTCCAGAGCCTCTTCATCCAGCATATCATAAGCACTTACAGCTGTCAGATCAGGAATCTCGATCTGTTCCCCATCTTCCGCAGAACCTTCCAGTTTTGCAAGGCTCATATCAGCGTATACAATTTCCAGATTTGCGAAAGCTCTTTCTCCTTCATCTGCATATTTCACAATAAGCGCTGCACCGTCTAAGGCAGCTCCAATATCTTCTTCTGATTCTGCAATCGGTGTAATAGTAATGATTCCACTCTTGTCTGCGATTTCCGCCTTCAGCTGAGCTACCCCTGCATCATCCATGTACAGTCCAAAGGTTGCATCCTGATCCTGAATATCAAAGTTCAGACGGAACTTACTTTCTTCTGTGCCTACCCAGACATATCCTTCTGTTGCCTCTTCTCCTGTAAAAGCAACTAATTCCGCCAGCTTTAATTTTTCTCCCTCTGCTGCCATCGTAATGTTTCCGGCAATCGCTCCATCTTCACCGGATCCATAGTTTACCTGCAGTTCAATTCCTCCTAAATCCGCTGTATCGATTCCTTCTAACTCTTCGCAGAGTTCTTCTATCATCTCCGCAGAAAATTCTCCTTCTGTTGCAAACTGTGACAGAAAATCCAGAGTCTCCTGATCATCCTTCAGGATCGTAAGCTGTTCTTTTAACGTATCTACAGCACTTACAATATTAAGGCTCATACCGGAATACGTAATCTCAGCTGTCTTACCCTGATAGGATACTTTTCCTGTACTTTCTGATACTTCCTCGATGCAAGCTAAAAACGGTGTCCCATATGTGGTAAGGATTTCCATGGCCTGTTCCTGATTTTCAGGGGTCATTGCCTCTCCCGCCTGAGCTACATTTCCCAGTTGAATAGAGATATCCTCTCCTGCCCCTTCTTCCGCCATATCCATTACTTCTGCCAGATCCACTTTCAGATATTCCTCAGATAATTCCGGTATCTGGAAATATCCTTCCATGTTTGCAGTATCAATATAAGCCAGGACATTTGCAATGGTTTCTTCATTTAAGCCTAAATGTAACTTTAGTGCGCCAATATCCTCCTTCTGATCTACATTCAGATCAAGATGATATTTTCCGATCCATGCAAGGCTATCCATTTCCAGTGCAGATTCCAGAAGCATGCTTGCTACTTCCGATGTCTCCAAATCTAAGGAAAACTTCTTCGGTTCCGTCTCCTGTGCTGCAGCAGGTATCATAGTTCCCACTGCCAGTGATACTGCCAGAGCAGCTGTGATTGTTCTTTTTACTTTCTTCATACTTACCTCCCGTTTTCTTTTACCGCGTTACTTCGTTGCCGTTTTTTATTCCCCTGACAAATGCAAGTGCATTGTCCATGGTTACTTTACTGATGGATTCCAATGCTTCTTTTGCAAAGAATCCCTGGTGAGACGTCACCATAACATTCGGGAAATTCAGCAGCCTCGCCACTGTAGAATGTTCCAGGATTGCCTCTGACCGGTCTTCATAAACATTTGCATTTTCTTCTTCATAAACATCCAGTCCTACCGCAAAGAACTTGCCGTCTCTGATTCCCTGAATCAGATCATCTGTCTTAATCAGACCACCTCTGGATGTATTGACTAAAATGACTCCGTCTTTCATTTTCTGAATAGAATCCCGGTTGATCATATGATAGGTGGATTCCAGAAGGGGACAATGCAGGGATATCAAATCAGATTCTGCCAGCAAAGTATCCAGATCCACATATTCCACAAAATCCAGATCCGGATTCTGATACTGGTCTGTGGCAATTACCTTCATCCCAAATCCACGGCAGATTCTTGCCATGGCTGCACCGATTTTTCCGGTTCCCACGATTCCCGCTGTCCTTCCATGCAGCACAACTCCCATCAATCCGCTGAGACTGAAATCATTTTCTCTTACTTTCACATAAGACTTGTGCATGTGGCGGTTTGCAGTTAAGGCCAGAGCCATGGCATGTTCCGCTACAGCTTCCGGTGAATAACCCGGAACACGCATGACGGTAATTCCATGTTTTTTGGCAGCTTCCAGATCCACATTGTTATATCCCGCGCAGCGCATTAAGATCAGCTTTACACCACACTCAGCCAGAGTATCTACTGTAGGCGCGCTAAGATCCATGTTTACAAAGGCGCATACTGCATCATACCCCTGGGCAAGCTTTGCTGTATCCGGCATCAGAAGAACATCTATATAATCAATATGGATCTCTTCATATTCCGCCTCTTTCCAGGTCTCATCAAAAAACTTTTTATCATAACTTTTGGTTCCAAAAAATAAAATTTTCATCAGAAATTACTCCTTTTTCTGTCTCAGTATCTGTAATTTTCTGAAAACTATACCTTTTAAAATCAGTTACTTTGCTGGACGAAACCGTTTTTTCACTTCCTCCAGACCTCTAAGCATACGTTCTTCTACTTCTCTGGTATGCCCCAGCACTTCGTAAAAGATATTCTGTTCCTGTATCACACCTCTTCCATGGGGCACCATGTATGCCCCGGCATCACTGCCGGCTGCAATGCATACCCCTTTTTCATAAGCCTGATACAGATTCTCACATTCGGACTCGTAGATCTGCTTCAGGATCTCGTCCTCATACCTTCCGCAGCCAATGAGATTTTTCGTGGTTACAATGGTAGGAACCCAGATACATCCCTTATCAGCCATGGCATCTAAGCACTCTTCATCAATATAATTGCCATGTTCTATGCTGTCAGCACCGGCAAGAACCGCCGGCAGCACCGCTTCTCTTCCATTGGCATGAACCATGACAGCAAACCCTTCTTCATGGGCAATATGGATCATTTCACCGATCCATTCTTTCTCAAGAGCCTCTTCACTTAATTTTCTAAAGCCCGTGTAGTCCATAATGCCTGATACCATAATTTTGATAAAATCACCATGGTATTGTTTCACTTTCCAAATGAGATCTCTGAATTCCTGAAAGGACTCTACGCCCTTTCCCACAATCCCGCCGTAATGCCCCTTCTTATGAATGGCAAATACAGGCGAGCAGTATTCTATCCCATATTCCGGTGCCAGGTCTTTGGCAAGGACAGAAACCCCATATTTATCTCCGCCTTCCCGGATATAAGTAACTCCTGCATCCTGATACGCCTTCAGATGCTCTCGGATCACGGCCTCATTGGGATGTTCCCTGTGGGTCTCTACTGCCTTACGATAATTTATTCCATCCATGAAAAGATGTGCGTGACATTCTCCGTACATAGCCTGCCTCTTATGACTGTTTCTTTAATAATTCTTCCAGTTTCCTGTGTGCTGTTTCATAGGATTCAAACCAGATTCCCTGATACCCCTGGGCGATCGCCCCATCGACATTCTCCTGACGGTCATCTATAAAGACAGCATGTTCCGGAGAAAAACCATATTTTGCAGCCAGTTCCTGATAGATTCCCGGCTCTGGTTTGATCATCTGGATCTCATAGGATATCACCTTACCATCCACATCTCCCATAAAACTGTACGTCTTTGAATTTTCTTCAAAGGATCGTCTTCCATAATTAGACAGAATATACACCTTTTTTCCTGCCTCCTTCAAAGATAAGATCCAGTTTCTGCTGTACTCATATTCCCCTGTTAATGCAGGAAAATGATCACAAAGCAAATCTACTTCTTTCTCAAATCCTGGCACCTCGGTTTTAAATTTGTTTCTGATTTCCTCATCCGTATAGGGATAACGGTCACACTCTTCCCAAACAGATGCAAAGATCTTTTCCTGAAAAACTTCTACTGCTTCATCAGAAAAGCCTAAATTTCTGATTCCTTCTATGGGATGAAAATCCACCAGAACTCCCCCAAGGTCAAATACGACTGTATCTATCATTTTTCCTCCTGCTCTATTCAAAGGACGGTCTGGAAGAATCCAGTATCGCTTCTGCATCAAAAAATTCTTCCATACTGTCTCCATAGAAATGAAGACTATACCCATCCAGAGTCCGCCTGGACTGACGCACATAATCACTGTTTATTTCCAGATAATCTGAAGTTGCCCAGAGACTGAAGAAGAACGTATATCCTGCATCCAAAAGCAACTTATGCTTCATGGTGCCGGGACTTACCTCATCTCCGTAAGGATAAATGAAGAGCTTCGCTGTGTATTCTAATCCCAGGTCTTCTTCCTGAGTTTCCCCCTCCTGCTGACCTGCTTCTGATTCCAAAGGAGCGTACACCAGTGTACCCACCTTCTCTTCCCACTCATCCAAATCCTCTGCCATCTTGTCATAATCCAGTACACTCTCATACTGTTCATTGCTGTAACTGTGACATGCGATTCTCCAGCCATCTTCTCTTAAGGTCTGGGCAATCTCCTTAATGGTTGATGCCCCGGTTTCTATACCATATCCAAAAACCCCTTCAGATCCTGTCACAGAAATGATTCCTTTGGCTCCCCTCAGAGAAAAATCCGGATGTTCTTCCACAAACTCATTTAGTATTGGAACAACATCATAGGCTCCCACATGCGTTTCTCCGCTGGCATCCGTATATTCATTCTGAATCTCGCCATTCTCATCTAATACCATTTTTGTGGAAAATCCGTCGTCATCCCCAAAGCTATAATAATTTGCTTCCGTAAAAGAAAGGATAATCGGGGTCTTTCCCTCCGGAACAACCGGATGATTCAGTGCAAAACTCACTGTCCCGTCTTCATTGGTGATTTCCACCACCGTATCATAAATATCCATGAGCACGTAATTATTCTCATACAGAGACTCCAGGATTTTCTTAAACTCATCCACTGTCAGATTCCAGTTATTATAATAATAAGACATATCATCCTGGTCAAAGGCAAGGGACGGATCCGCAATCAATGTCTTTACGGAAAAATGTGCAATGTCAGAATTGTATAATACCATCTGATTTTGCAGTCTTTGATACTCTACCTTTGCACTGATTACCCGTTCGTCATCCTGATAATCTTCATCAATCAGTGCAATCTCATTCAGAGCTTTGTCATAGCTGTATGATGCAGCATACCTTGCGGCCAGTTCCAGATGTCCCACCAGATCATTTTCTATCGCATCCTTAGATTCCTGCATCTCCCGTTCGGAACGCATCTTTGGAGTCTCTACAGGTTCATTGTTCTCATACATTCCAAGAGTACCAATACTCTCTGCAATCTGTGCATTCATCTCTGCGCGGCTGCATCCTGTCAGGATCAGCAGCATCATAATCAGAATGAAAATCCCCGGCAAGTATTTTGTTCTTTTTTTCTGAAATCGAAAAAGAGTAGATATCTTATTTCTCATGGAATCTTCCTTTCTCTTTGATCTTCCATATAAATAGTATATCTACTCTAAGTAAAAAAAACAAGTCTACATTTTTTCCAATATCTCTGTCAGCATTTTATTAACAGAAGAAGGGTCTGCCTTTCCCTGCATTGCCTTCATGGTCTGTCCTACTAAAAATCCGATGGCTTTCTTTTTACCACCTTTATAATCCGCTACTGACTGCGGATTGTCTGCCACAATCTTTTCTATCGTAGTTCTTAAACTACTTTCATCATTTACAGTCTTTAAGCCATGTTCCTCTACGTACTGCATAGGATCTACATCATTTTTGAAGATTTCTTCAAAAACAGTTTTGGCTACACTGCTGTTAATGGTTCCTGCCTCTGTCAGTTCCACCAGTTTTGCCAGATTTTCCGGTGAAAAAGTAATATCTTCCGGTTCCTGGTTCTGCTCTTTTAACAGGCGTAAGGTCTCTACCATAAGCCAGTTGGAAACCTTCTTGGGTTTTCCACAGATTGCAGTTGCAGCTTCAAATATATCTGCAAGATGTTTGGAAGAAGTTAAGATTCCTGCATCATAATCAGGAATATCAAATTCTTTTTTATAACGCTCCAGTTTTTCTGTACGAAATTCCGGCTGCGCTGCCTTCACCCTTTCGATCCACTCATCACTGATGAAAATCGGCACCAGGTCAGGATCCGGGAAATAACGGTAATCCTGGGCATCTTCTTTCGATCTCATAGCATAAGAATATTCTTTATTGTCATCCCATCTTCTGGTCTCCTGAATGACTGGTTTTCCAGCTTCCAGGAGTTCAATCTGACGTTCTCTTTCCCCGTCAATTGCTCTGGCAATTGCTTTAAAGGAATTCAGATTCTTCATCTCTGTTCTGGTTCCAAACTTCTCTGCCCCCACTTCTCTTACAGATAAGTTCACATCGGCACGCATGGAACCTTCCTGAAGCTTACAGTCAGATGCCCCCAGATACTGAATGATCAGGCGCAGCTTTTCCAGATAGGCAATGACCTCTTCTGCGCTTCTCATATCCGGTTCTGATACGATTTCAATCAGAGGGACTCCGCTTCGGTTATAATCCACCAGGGAACAGTCTTCCCATTCATCATGAATCAGTTTTCCAGCATCTTCCTCCATATGAATCTCATGGATTCCAATACTCTTTTTTCCTGTGGCAGTTTCAATTTCCACACTTCCTTCATAACAGATTGGAAGATATAACTGAGAAATCTGATAGTTCTGAGGATTATCCGGGTAAAAATAATTCTTACGGTCAAATTTACAATACTGATGAATCTTACAGTTCGTTGCAAGACCTACTGCCAGAGCATATTCCACCACCTGCTTATTTAATACAGGAAGAGAACCTGGCATACCGGTACAGACAGGACAGGTATGGGTATTTGGTGCACCTCCAAATGCTGTGGAACATCCACAGAAAATCTTTGTTTTCGTAGCAAGTTCCACATGGACTTCCAGACCGATGACTGTTTCATACTGCTTTGCCATCTATTCCACCGCCTTTCCCTCTGCCATCTTGCAGATGATTTTCTCTGTGCGGCACTGTTCATACGTATATGCCGCCTGAATGATTTTCTTTTCCTGGAAGCAGTCTCCCAGAAGCTGTAAACCTATGGGCAGACCCTTTCCATCTACTCCACAAGGTACTGTCATTCCGGGAATACCTGCCAGATTTGCAGAAATCGTATAAATATCTCCCAGATACATCTTCAGAGGATCTTTTAAAGATTCTCCCAGTTTTGGTGCTGTTGTCGGTGCTGCCGGTCCTATGATCAGATCATATTTTGCAAAGGCTTCATCAAATGCTTTTTTGATCATTGCCTTTGTACGCAGTGCTTTCAGATAATATGCATCATAATATCCGGAACTTAACACAAAGGATCCCAGCATAATTCTTCTTTTTACCTCAGGACCAAATCCTTCTGAACGACTCTTCTTATACATGTTGTGAAGTCCTTCGTATTCTTTTGCACGATATCCGTATTTCACGCCGTCAAATCGTTCCAGGTTCGAGCTGGCCTCTGCGGAAGCGATGGTATAATATGCAGGAATCGCATACTCTACCAGGCTTAAATCAAATTCTTCTACAATGGCTCCCTGTTCTTCCAGTACCTTTGCCGCTGCAAGGACTGCCTCTTTTACTTCCGGATCAAGACCTTCCCCAAGATAATCCCTTGGAATTCCAATTTTCATTCCCTTCACATCTTTAACGAGAGCCGCTGTAAAATCACAGTCTTTTCGGTCAATGGAGGTACTGTCTTTCTTATCATAAGAGGAAATTACCTCCAGAATGGTCGCACAGTCTGTCACATCTTTTCCGATTGGTCCAATCTGATCCAGAGACGAACCATAGGCGATCAGGCCATATCTGGAAACTGTACCATAGGTTGGCTTGATTCCTGTCACTCCACAAAAAGAACTTGGCTGTCTGATGGAACCGCCTGTATCTGACCCCAATGCATAAAAGCATTCATTGGCTGCTACTGCCGCACAAGAACCTCCTGAGGATCCTCCCGGTACATGCTCCAGATTCCAGGGATTCCTGGTTACACCAAAGGCAGAAGTTTCTGTGGTGCTTCCCATGGCAAACTCATCCATATTGGTCTTTCCGATTATAACAGCTCCGGCTTTTTCCAGATTTAACACAGCTTCTGCTGTATAAGTAGGCACAAAATTACTAAGGATTTTGGAACTGCAGGTTGTCAGCATTCCTTCTGTGCACATATTATCTTTTATGGCTACCGGAACGCCTGCCAGAGGTCCTGTAAGTTCTCCTCTGTCAATTTTCTCCTGAATCTTTTCTGCCTTTTCCAGTGCCCCTTTTTCATCTATCGTTACATAAGCATGGACAGATTCTTCTGTTTTCTTCATCTGCTCCAGGCAGGCAAGTACAGCCTCCTTCACAGTAACTTCTTTCTTTTTGATCTTTTCTCCCAGCTCAACTGCTGTGTATTGTAAAATATCCACCAGATCCCCCTCCTATTCCACAGTCTTTGGAACCATAAAGGAACCATCTTTTGCTGCCGGTGCATTTTTCAGAATCTTTTCTCTTTCATCTCCATTTGTCACCACATCTTCCCGAAATACATTCTTTACAGGGAAAACATGAGACATTGGTTCCACACCACTGGTATCCAATTCATTTAATTTATCAATATAATCCAGCATACATGCCATATCTTTCTTGGCCTGTTCTTTCTCTTCCGGAGACAGTTCTAACTTTGCCAGAATTCCTACATACTCGATTGTTTCGTCTGAAATTATATTTGCCATCTCTTTCTATCCTTTCTGCAAAACTTATTTTACGATGTCTTCGGTCTATGGCTCCAGTCTGGACAGGTCACGTGGGAATAAGGTAGTTTCTCTGACATTTTCTTCTCCCACCAGCTTCATGGTCAGTCTTTCCAGACCGATTCCCAGTCCACCGTGAGGCGGCATACCATGTTTAAATGCCTGCAGATAACTTTCCATTCCTTCTTCTGTCATGCCTCTTGCTGCGATTTTTTCCTTTAACTGGTTGTAGTCATGGATTCTCTGACCGCCTGTCGTGATCTCCATACCATGGAATAACAGGTCAAAGCTTAATGTAAATCTTGGATCTTCCGGATCATCCATGGCATAAAATGGTCTCTTTTTGCTTGGATAATGGGTAACAAACACAAAATCTGCTCCATATTCTTCTTTAAATAACTGGCCGATCAGTGCCTCTTCTTCCGGTTCCAGATCATATGGGTTTTTGATTCTTCTGTTATATTTCTCAGATACCATTTCTTTGGCTTTGTCAAAACGTACCATAGGAATCTTTTCCGTATCCGGAAGGGTGATGTTCAGAATTTCCAGTTCTTTGCTGTAATTCTCCTGCAGGAATTTCATGGTATACTGCAAAAATCCCGTTTCCATGGCACAGATATCATAAAAGCTGTCAATATAACCCATCTCAAAATCAAGACTTGTATATTCATTTAAATGTCTCTTGGTATTATGCTTTTCTGCTCTGAATACCGGTGCTGTTTCAAATACTCTGTCATATACTCCCACCATCATCTGTTTATAAAACTGCGGGCTCTGGGCAAGAACCGCCGGTCTGTGGAAATAATCCAGACGGAACATATTTGCACCGCCTTCAGCTCCTCTTGCTCCAATCTTAGGAGTACGGATTTCTGTAAATCCCTGTCCATATAAAAATTCACGAAATCCCCGGACAATTCCTTCCTGGATCTTAAATTTTGCTCTTTCTCTGATGTTTCTAAGAGAAACTGCTCTCATATTTAATTTTGCTTCCAGGGATGCATTCATTTTCCATTTTGAAATGGCCAGAGGCATTGGTTCTGTAGGCTGGCTTAACACTTCCACTGTTTTCAGGACAATTTCAATTCCCTGAGGTGCTCTTTCTTCTTTACGCACGGTTCCGCCAACCAGAACGGTGGTTCCTTCTTTTAATTCTTTCAGGGGAAGATCCACGCTTCCCTCCTGATAAACGCATTGCAGCAGGCCTTCTCTTTTTCTTAAAATGATAAAGGCTACATCCCCCATATCACGGATGACATGAATTGCACCATTTACCTTTACATCTGTCTCCAGCTTTTCTTCTTCCAAAAGTTCACTGATTTCCAGTGTCTCTTTTTTCATAATTCCTGTTAAATATTCCATGTTCATACTCCTTTTTTCCCTTTTATCATACACAGAATGTGCCCCGGCACATTCTCGCACCAAGTACGGTTACTTCAGTAACATAAAAAGTCCCGAAACAGAATGTAAAGTTTCTGTTCCGGGACGGACTTCTCTTATCATCCGCGGTACCACCCGCCATTGCAAATCATCATCGTTTTGCATCTTTTATACTTAACGCGTATCACGTACTGACCTACTTGCGATGGGTTCAGCCAGTCAGCTCCAGAGTGTTCCCTTTTCTGTTCCTTCCATTAAACAACGCTCTCAGTCTCAGGCGTCATATCCCTGTTAACTTTCAAAACAAGAGTCTCTTTCTTTGCTTTTACTTTTGCAATCATATCACACAGTTTTTCAAATTACAAGTATGTGCCTAATGAAAAATAATGATTAGATCTATTCAATTTTTTACATACTAATATTTTGAATTATCTTGTATAATATTTTAAATTTGGTATACTTGTTACTGATATTGTTAACGTAGTGAAAGGTAGGATATATATGAACAACTTAATTATTCCTGAGGGCTATCGTTCTGCTTTGAATCTGCACGATACTCAGGTGGCGATCAAAGTAGTAAAAGATTATTTCCAGAAAGCTCTGACTACCCGTCTGAACCTTCTGCGTGTCACTGCACCTCTTTTTGTTACTCCGCAGTCCGGTCTGAACGATAATCTGAATGGTGTAGAAAGACCTGTTACCTTCGGAATCAAGGAACAGAATGAATCTGAGGCTGAAATTGTACACTCTCTGGCAAAATGGAAACGTTATGCTCTGAAAAAATACGGTTTTTCCCATGGTGAGGGACTGTATACAGATATGAATGCGATCCGGCGTGAT
>JBJEMC010000100.1:0-2461 GCA_051879475.1 Muricoprocola sp.
TAACAGATGCATCAGACATGGATTAGAATTTGACAGGAAAAAGCGTTGTCTGATCGGTGTTCGATAGACAATGCTTTTTCCATATTACAAAACAATATAGGGGTGGTATTTTGAAAATAGAAGAAGCAATCAAATTATTGAATGTAAATTCTTTTGATAACAAATTAACAGAATTGTACGTTGATTCGAATCGAATCCCACAGGAAAAAGAACGGTATTTGAAAGCAATCGACAGCTACAGGGCATATTTTGGTGAAGGCGAGATAGAAATATTCAGTGCACCGGGCAGAAGTGAGATAGGCGGAAACCATACGGATCACCAGCATGGGGAAGTGCTGGCGGCGTCCATTAACAATGATGCAATCGCAGTTGTAAAAAAACTGGAAGAACCATTCGTGAAAGTGATGTCGGATGGTTACAGTAACCTGATTACGATTCGGCTAGATGACCTAGAGAAAAAGATTGAAGAAGAAGGAAGCACGAATGCTCTGATTCGTGGTGTGCTTGCCAAGATGAAAATGAATGGTCATCTGATCGGAGGATTTCAGGCATATGTGACCAGTGAAGTGCTGATTGGTGCAGGTCTTTCCTCCTCAGCTGCTTTTGAAACACTGATCGGGACGATTCTATCCTATATGTACAATGATGGTGAAGTTACTCCGATTGAAATTGCTAAGATTGGTCAGTATGCAGAAAATATATATTTCGGGAAACCATGCGGCTTAATGGACCAGATGGCGTGTTCAGTAGGAAGTCTGGTGCATATTGACTTTGCGGATCCGGAAAATCCGATTGTGGAACAGGTTGACTTTGATATGAACGCTTATGGGTATAGCTTATGTATTACAGACACAAAAGGGTCACATGCAGACCTGACGCCGGATTATGCGGCAATACCACAGGAAATGAAACAGGCTGCTAAGTGCTTTGGAAAAGAGTTCCTTGGCGAAGTGCCAAAAGAAGAGATTTTGAACCATATTACTTTGATACGTGAGCTGGCAGGAGATCGTGCAGCACTTCGGGCATTGCATTTTGTATGTGAAAATGAACGTGTCAAAAAGGAAGTAGATGCATTAAGAAAGGATAATTTTCCAAAATTCCTGGCGAATGTGAAAGAATCCGGAGATTCTTCTTTTAAATATCTTCAGAACGTCTATACTTGCCATGATGTACAACATCAGAACGTGTCTATTGCATTGGCACTGAGTGATGTGATATTCGGAGAAAAAGGTGTATGTAGAGTTCATGGAGGAGGATTTGCAGGAACCATACAGGCATTTGTTCCAAATTATTTAGTTCCGGATTACCAGAAGGAGATGGATACAATCTTTGGAAAAGGTTCCTGTGAAGTATTAAAGATCCGTAAGTATGGTGGCATAAAAGTATTATAATCACGAAAACAAAGAAAAGGAGAAATGATCTATGAGTAGCATTTTAGTATTAGGTGGAGCTGGTTACATTGGTTCTCATACTGTGTATGAGCTGATCGAGGCAGGGGAAAATGTAGTAGTAGTAGATAACCTGGAAACAGGATTTCGTAAGGCTGTGCACCCGGATGCAAAATTTTATCAGGGAGATATCCGGGACAGGGCATTTATTGATTCTGTATTTGAAAAAGAAGATATTGATGGAGTGATTCACTTTGCTGCCAATTCGCAGGTCGGTGAGAGTATGGTAAATCCGCTCAAATATTACAATAACAACCTGTGCGGAACAGAAGTATTGCTGGAAAGTATGGTTGCACATGGCATCAACAAGATTGTATTTTCATCAACAGCAGCCACATACGGAGAACCGGAACGGATTCCGATTCTTGAAACAGACCGCACGGTTCCAACAAACTGTTATGGAGAAACAAAACTTTCCATGGAAAAGATGTTTAAATGGACAGCGAATGCCCATGATTTACGTTTTGTATCCTTACGTTATTTTAATGCATGTGGAGCACATCCAAATGGAAAGATTGGGGAAGCTCACAATCCGGAAACACACCTAATTCCACTGATCTTACAGGTGCCGAATGGAAAAAGAGAGTATATTTCTATCTTTGGAAATGACTATGAGACAAAAGATGGCACATGCGTAAGGGATTACATCCATGTAAATGATCTTGCACAGGCTCATATCCTTGCCATGGAATATTTAAGGAAAGGGAATGACAGTAATATTTTCAACTTGGGAAATGGCGTTGGATTTACAGTTAAAGAAGTGGTAGAAACAGCCAGAAAAGTAACTGGACATCCAATTCCGGCAAAAGAAGAACCTAGGAGAGCGGGAGATCCGTCAACGCTGATTGCATCCAGTGAAAAAGCAAAAGATATTCTTGGATGGAAACCAAAATTTGATGATCTGGAGACGATTATTACAACAGCATGGAATTGGCATAAAAATCATCCAAATGGTTATGAAGCATAGTAGGAGGGGAGAAAGATAAAATGATTGATCAGCTGATTTCAGAACT
>JBJEMC010000101.1:0-12558 GCA_051879475.1 Muricoprocola sp.
GCTTTACGCAGTTTGGAGGATGCTACAAGTTGCATTGCCTTGGTAATCTGCATTGTGCTCTGCACACTTTTGATACGCAGCTTTACCGCTTTCATGTTTGCAGCCATGATGTTTCCTCCTTATCACTTATTTCTGAGGTCTTGTATTCAGGAAATTTTCTGTATAGCGATCAAGAGCCTGACGAAGTTTCTCTTCGCCTTCTTTGCTAAGAGCACCTGTTGTACGGATTTCTTCCATTACGGCAGCACCCTCTGCATCGCCATCTAACCACGTATACAAATTCAATTCATATTCTCTTACATCTTCTACTTCTACTTTTGAAAGAATACCTTTGGTAACAGCAAAAAGAATTGCTACCTGTTTTTCCACAGGTACCGGTGCATTCTGTCCCTGCTTCAGAACTTCTACGATACGGGCACCCTGATCCAGACGAGCTTTTGTATCTGCATCCAGGTCAGAACCAAACTGTGCAAAGCTCTGCAGTTCGCGGTACTGGGAATAGATCAGTTTCAAAGTACCAGCCACTTTCTTCATCGCCTTAATCTGCGCATTACCACCAACTCGAGATACAGAAATACCTGGATTAACCGCAGGCATAACTCCTGAGTGGAAAAGTTCTGTTTCCAGGAAGATCTGTCCATCTGTAATAGAAATTACGTTAGTAGGAATGTATGCAGAAACATCGCCTGCCTGGGTTTCGATGATTGGAAGCGCTGTTAAGGAACCACCGCCATGCTCATCATCCAGTTTCGCTGCACGTTCCAAAAGTCTGGAATGCAGATAGAAAACGTCTCCAGGATATGCTTCACGTCCTGGCGGACGGCGGATCAGCAGAGAAAGTGCACGGTATGCTACTGCGTGCTTGCTTAAATCATCATAAATGATCAGTGCATGCTGTCCTTTATTCATAAAATATTCGCCCATTGCACAACCGGCATATGGTGCAATATACTGCAGCGGGCTTGATTCAGAAGCTGTCGCAGCAACTACAATGGTATAATCCATTGCGCCATTTTTTGTCAGATTTTCTACCAAAGTAGCAACTGTAGAACGTTTTTGTCCAATTGCTACATAGATACAGATAACGCCTTTTCCTTTCTGGTTAATAATGGTATCTGTAGCTACCGTTGTCTTTCCTGTCTGACGGTCTCCGATGATCAGCTCACGCTGTCCACGTCCGATCGGTACCATGGCATCTATCGCCTTAATACCAGTCTGGAGTGGTTCAAATACGGATCTTCTTTCACAGATACCAGGAGCCGGACTCTCAATTGCCCGATACTCTTCTGTAACGATTGGACCTGCACCATCAATTGGCTGACCAAGCGCATTTACGACACGTCCAATCATTGCCTCTCCAACAGGAACAGACACTACTTTACCAGTACGTTTTACTGTCTGTCCTTCTCCGATGTTTTCACCGGAACCGAATAATACGATGGACACACTATTTTCTTCCAGGTTCTGCGCCATTCCGAAGCTTCCATCCTCAAATTCCAGCAATTCTCCAGCCATACAGTTCAAAAGTCCGCTGGCTCTTGCGATACCATCACCAACCATCAGAACCGTACCTGTTTCATTCTGCTGAATAGAGTTTTCATAATATTTAATCTGGCTTCGGATAACCTTGGATATTTCTTCAGGTTTTAATTGCATGTTGTCCTCCACACTATCTTTTTATAGTTACTTATCATAATATTATCAAATGTTAAACCACAACGTTTTTGATTCTGCTGGTAAGATCACTCATTCTTCCCTGCACAGTTCCATCTAACTGCTTTCCTTCTAATTCCACACGAAGTCCTGCTACAACAGAGGGATCTTTCCTGAAGGAAAGAGAAATTTTCTTACCACTCATTTTTTCCAGACGTTCTTTCAGAGCTTTAATCTGGGATTTATTCAGTTCGACTGCACTTGTCACAATCGCTTCTGCTATTCCATGATCCTGATTGTATCTGCGGGTAAATTCCTCTGTACATGCCGCGAATTCTTTTATAAGGCCTCTTTCGCATAATATTTTGAGGAAATTTACCAGATAACGCTGTGCCTGCTTTCCAAATGCAGTTTCGATCAGACCAAGCCTCTCTTCTTTTGCCAGGGATGGCTCAGATAAGAGACTTACGTATTCCGGATTCTCCTGAAAAAGTCTGCGGATTGCCTGCATTTCTTCTAAATAAATATCTGTAAGCTGTTCCTCGGCAGCCAGGTCGTACAAACTGCCGCCATACAGCCGACCTGTCTGTGTCATAATTCTCCACCTACATTCGCAATAAATTCGTCAATCAGTTTTGTATGGTCTTCTTCGCTGATCTCACGTTCAATTACCTTGCCGGCAATTTCTACGGCCATACCGCCAATCTCATCCTTGATCTCATTGACGGCTTTTCGTTTTTCCTGAGCAATATCCTTCTCTGCTTTTTCCTTCAGTGCAGCTGCCTGAGCATTAGCTTCTTTCAGGATCTCTTCACTCTGGATAGCTGCTGTTTTCTGAGCACTGCTTAAGATCTCGCTAGCCTTAGTTCTTGCATCTTGCATATTCTGCTCATATTCATTTTTCATGGCAATCGCTTCTTCTTTTGCCTTTGTGGCATCAGAGATCTCTGAATCTGCCATGGCTTTTCTCTTTGCCAGCATTTCATTGATGGGTTTAAAAAGAAAACGCTTGATCAGATATACCTGGATAAATAAATTAAGAATCTGTGCGATGAAGGTCCATGGTACGAGTGTTACTAAAGCCTGAGTCTCCATGTTTTACCTCCTAAAATGATTTTCCCTGCCCTCAAAGCATTATGCAAGGAACTTCATGAACATACCAGGAGCTACAAAGATTAAAAGCAAACCTGTAACGAAACCATAAATACCTGTTGTTTCTGCAACTGCACAACCAAGAAGCATTGTAGAAGTTACATCACCTTTGCACTCTGGCTGACGACCGATTGCCTCCAGTGCAGATGCTACTGCATTACCTTCACCAATACCAGGACCAATACCTGCGATCAGAGAAGCTCCAGCGCCAATTGCGCAACCTGCAAGTGCAATACCTTTTGCTAATAACTGAAAATCCATACTATATTCCTCCTATTTATAAATAATTTTAAAAAAATAAAATATTTTTACTCTTCTGCCGCATTGGCAATATACATAACTGTCAGCATACAGAAAATAAATGCCTGCATTACACCGGAAAACCAGTCAAAATAAACGGATGTAATCGCAGGAATACCTACATCCAGGATTGGTATCTTCGACAATACATTTCCCACAATTCCCGGGATCAGCCCCAGAAGTGCAGAACTTGCTACTGCCAGTGCTCCATAAATCAATCCGTTGATAACTAAACCGGAAAGAATGTTTCCAAAATGACGGCATGCCATACTTACCGGAGTTGCCAACTCTGATAAGATATTAAATGGGGTCATAATTGGTATTGGAGTGGTAAATCCTTTCAGATACCCTAAGAAGCCGCCGGTTTTGATCTTTTGTGCTGTGATCATAATAAATACGACGACTGCCCATGCTGCTTCCGTTGACAGATCTGCAGTAGGACTTCGAAGTCCTATCAGACTGATCAGATTAGAAACCACACTGGTTGCAAAAAGTGCAGCCACAAAAGGAATCATCTTCCGGAATTTCTCGCCCATGTTTCCGATTACAAATTTATTTGCCATCTCTACCAGCATTTCTGCAACGGCCTGACGTTTTGAAATATTTTCTGTCTTCAAGTCATGCGTCAGCCAGATGCACAGTCCTGTAATCAAAATCATAACGATCCAGCTTACCACCATCGTCTCACTGATCTGAATCTTTCCCAGCAAAGGAAAATCTATCGGAATCGTAAAAAAGACTTTGGCACCCGATACATCTAATTCCATATTCGCTTCCACCTCCCATCTCTTGTAATCTTTTTGGAGTATATCACAAAACTACCGATACTCTCCATAAATTTTTTATAAAAACTGTAATAATACTTACAGTTGTTACTGTTCACTTCGTTCCAGTAACGAGCAAAAATCCATGCAAAATTTGCTTCGCAAATGGATTTTTGCGTTCAAAACTCGGGATTTTCTTACGAAAACCCTCGCGGAACAGTGACACCTGCACACTCACTCACAGCTTTCCCCTAAATACTCAGTTTTTCTTTAAAATACCCATTATTTTAATTCCTATACTTGGGAACAGTAACGGAATGATTCCCGCTGCAAACTGGAAACATGGCAACACAATGGCCAGAACTACCCACAACATCTGCGCCATCATTCTCTGGGAATAACTTGCTTTCATTTTTGTTCTGGCAGCCTCTTCATCGGTCG
Source organism: Muricoprocola sp. (assembly GCA_051879475.1). Lineage (GTDB taxonomy): Bacteria > Bacillota > Clostridia > Lachnospirales > Lachnospiraceae > Marvinbryantia. Next base: position 4,311 of record JBJEMC010000101.1, read on the forward strand.
TAGCAGCTACCTTCTGCACGGCAAGCCCCATAAAAAAGAAATTACCTACAGCAACCAGGCTTCCAACAATTCCCGCCAGGACTACGGTATAATCAAAAGGAATATTATCAGGAAAAATCATGTGCAGAACAAAAAATCCTGCCAACATGATAAACAGTCCGCTTCCTGTCATAACTGTCACTCTCTTTGTTTCTTTTTTTACTGCCGGTTGAATCTCTCCAAATACACTCATGTCTACACTCCTTTTGTCCTAACTGTGTCTGTTGAAGGATACAGATGGTTTTTTCTTCTTTTTTTCCTTTTCCTGGCGTCTCGTTTCACTTAGGAACAACTTATATGCCACCATTGCCGAGCCGCCCATTCCAAAGAAAAATCCAAAAATATAAATCCATCCCCCAAGTGCAAACCTGCTGCAAAGCCACCAGCACAGTCCCAGACACATAAAAAGCGGGGTGATCAATGAAAGACCAAACTGCGTTAACAACGACAACTGTTTGATAATCTCTGTCAGTCCTTTCAATCTATCACCTCCGCTTTACTTCACATATATCATAAATTATATCATGTTATACCGTGCCTGTCGAGCGTTTTAGATTTCACAAATGGATTTTCTAAAAAGAAATTGAATATTTTACCATTCTTTTCCACATTGCTTGCACCTGTAAGTAACATACTTTCTTTTCTCTCCCAAACGGATCAGCAACATCTTATTCAAGTTATGCATAAACGACACTTTTTCCACATCCATACTTTTACATTTCGGACATTGGATTTTCATTTTTTTCTTTGTTTTCTCTACCTTTTCTTCAATTTGTGAAACATCTTTGATCTCGTCTATACATGCCTTCCATATCTTCCTGTCATGTACTTTTGATAATGCCAGATCATAGAAATTCTTGTATTGTCTGTTAGAAGGAACATGTTTCATAGCAAGGGAAAAATAAATTGCTGCATAAAGATAATCCTTTTTTTCTTTGTAATAATAGCTTCCGACCGCTTCCATAGATTTCGCATAAAACTCTCCGGTTTCGGGCGATACCTTTTTAAAATAAGATACCGCTTTTTCATAATCATCAGGAAAAGGTGCATTGATTTTTGGCATATAAAGATTACCCAGGAAAAAGTAACCTGTAGTATCCGCCTGTCCGGCTTTCTCAAAATATGCAATTGCCTGTTTCATTGCAGTTTCAGATTTTTCTTCAATTGCCTGTTTACAGTATTTCGAAGCAAGCCCTTTTATTTCCTGTAGTTCCTGTTCATTTACATTTTCACCCATAGCTTTTTCTCCTTCATTCATTACTGATAATAATAGCCCTCTGTCTGGCTTAGTGCAGCCTGGGAAACAACAATCTCGGCTCCCTCCTCCGGATCGGCATCAGGAACAACCAGAAGATTTGGATTTAAGTAAAGGGTTTCCATGGAATTACCATCAATGGAAACGACGCTGTACCTGGTGAAATTTTCACCAATGACAGACATAACATGATCTTTTGTAACAGTTACATCCGTTATCGTAATGGGGGATATACCCATTTGCAGATCTTTTGGTTCATAGGGGTTCTCTCCATCTGTACTGATGCTGTCTCCATAGAGAGCATCGTATTCCAGGGCTTTCAGACCCTCCAGATAGTCTTCTTCCGAGAGTTCTCCGTCCTTTACCAACTGTCCGGAATTCTGATGATAGGCATTGATCACACCATCAGAAATTCCCAATGTTTTCAAAATATGGGAACTTAATTCATACGCTTCCAGACTAGGCTCCGTTTCAAACTCAAGTTTTGCATTATTCCAGATAAAATACTCGGTTTCATAGATATCCCCAGCATTCAGATCTTCTACTGAAAGATCCAGGCTTGGGAGATGATCTCCATACATCACAAGAACGGAGTTATCATTTCTGCATTTTAACATTTGAATCAGATCTCCGATAAACTGATCCATCTCATACAGCTGATTGACATAATAGGTCAGCTGATTCAGATAGCCTTCATCTGTGATTGTGTCACTTGTAAGAGTGACATGTTTCTCATATTCGACATCAGATTCTGCTGGATAACTTCCATGTCCTTGTACGGATACAGCAAAAACAAAATCAGCCCCTATGGAAGAATCCAGTGTCTTTTCAATTTCTTCCACCAACACAGAGTCCTTCGCCCAGTCCATAGCCGTATATTCCTCTGGCCACATATATTCTACAGAAGTAAAGGTATCAAACCCCATATTCCGGTATACTTCATTTCTTTCATAAAAATCACCGGTATTGTTATGAATGGCATGACAGGTGTAACCATAAGGTGCAAGATCATACGCCAACGTTTCACAGGTTTTCTGTTTTAAAATCGTCTTATATGGATATTCTCCAACACCATAGTCATCAATATTCATGCCGGTCAGTACTTCAAATTCTGAATTTACGGTACCGGCTCCCACTACCGGGACATTGAAGTACCCGGAAGGACAGATATTCATATATTTGGTCAAATTCGGCAATGGATTTTCTGAAAAATGAATATTTCTGAGACGATTTACGTCAAAGAAAGATTCCAGCTGTACCACAATGACATTGGGCTTATAGGTCGCATAAACTGTCTGGGAAGGCTCTGTTTCTGCTTCAGCAAGTTCTTTAATGGATTCTTCTGAATAATCCTTAGGCTTACTGACACCGACATCAATCACGCTGTTAAAAAAGCAGTACATAAATCCGTTTCGTTTATAAGACTGTGAAAGTTCATGAAATTCTGATTCCAGAGCACCGGTTGTAGTACCTGCCTCGATGTATCCCCAGGTGAGCAGATACAGGGAAACAATAACTGCAAAAGAACGAAGGCGGGAAGGAACTTTCGCTGCCGGCGGCACCTGACAGAAAAGAATGACAGCACCGACCAGCACCAGGACTACCAGAATCAGAATGCCTATAATTCCAATTACATTCAAATATTTTCCCATAATATCCATCCCATCACTGATGAGAAGTAAATCACTTCCCCCAAAAGGAGTAACTCGGAAAAATAGCATGATAAAATTGACCATAGCCAAAAACAGCCAAATAAAGCTGATGACAAATACCCATCCGGCTCTTCTTCGGAACAGCAGTGCAGTGCTGATTACCGTAGCCGCCATCAGCACATTTGCAACAAAAGCATAGGGGTGAAGGAATAAAAACTGAAAACCTCCCATGGGGGAATGGCTAGCCAGAGATTCTGTCAGCAAAACAAGAATCACAGGCAGCAGAACAAACAATCTGAAATATCCTTTCCTGGGCTGTTCATCCTGCCAGTTACGGATCATCCGGTGAAATCTGTTTTCATTATGGTCTGATTTAATATTTTTTTTCATCTTCTGTTTGATTTTCATAGCGTCATCTCTTATACTGATTATTATAATATTATGATGTAAAAATGATTACGGATTGTTTCGCTGCAAGCAGCTCCCGTAATCATTAAACTCCTTTTATTAGGTATTTGTCAAGGTGTGATAACAGAATAAAAATCATAAAAAACAGGAGAAAAACATGAACAACTGTGAAAATTGCGCATACTACAGCTATGATGAAGATTATGAATGCTATGTCTGTGACATGGATATGGATGAAGATGATTGGGTACGTTTCGTGTCAGACAGACATACTCAGTGTCCTTATTACAGAAATGGGGATGAGTACGCTGTAGTCAGAAAACAGATTTAAGAAATCAAAGCAATCTATTATTGACATTTCTACTTCTCTGTAGTAAAGTAAAAAAAGAGAATTCTTCGGGGCAGGGTGATGCATGACAGAATGCTATTCCCGACCGACGGTGAGTCCTTATGGATAAGTCCGTGAACTGCTTTGTGCAGCCGATCCGGTGTGATTCCGGAACCGACAGTATAGTCTGGATGAGAGAAGTGATTCATTATTTTTATGTTGCTGTGTAGTGACAAAGCAACATTGAAATAAGACCTTTATCCCCCGAACCTTCCGGTTCGGATTTTTTTTACCCGGATGATTCTAAATTACATACAAAGGAGTATTTATTATGAATCAGTCAGGAACATCAACCTTCAAAGCCCGCAACCTTGCGGTAACTGCCATGCTTTCCGCAGTGGCATTCATTCTTATGTATCTGGAAATTGCAATCCCCATTATGCCATCCTTTATCAAATTTGATTTTTCGGACTTGCCGGCTGTCATTGCAGCTTTTGCCTTAGGTCCGGTCTATGGCGTGATCGTTTGCCTGATCAAGAATGTCCTGCATCTTACTGTCTCTCAAAGCATGTTTGTTGGTGAACTTTCCAACTTCATCCTGGGCGCCGTATTTTCTTTTTCTGCAGGAATGATCTATTCCAGACATAAAACAAAGAAACAAGCTCTCATCGGTGGTATTATTGGAGCAATCATCATGGGTATTGTAAGTGTTTTCTCTAACTATTTTGTCGTATATCCGGTTTATTATAATTTCATGTCACAGGATGTGATCCTTGAAATGTATCAGATTATTGCACCGGGAATGAAATCCATTTTACAGTGCCTGATCTGTTTCAACCTTCCATTTACTATTATAAAGGGATTCATCTCAGTAGGAATTACCATGGTGATCTACAAACCACTTTCTCCATTGTTAAAGGGAAACATTAATTAACTTGAGAAGCATGCTTTGCAAGCTTCTCAAGTTATTTACATAATGCCTTTTCTATTAATTCTCCCAGCTTCTCTAAAGCTTCTGTTTCATCTTTTCCATCACAGATCAAAGTAACTTTATTTCCAAACTTTGCACATGCAGTGAGAATATTTAATACACTTTTTGCATTTGCAACCGTATTACCTGACTGCAGTGTAATCTGTGACTGATATTTTATTGATTCTGTACAGATATCAGCAACTGATTTTAAAGGCAGGCCAGAAGGATCTTTCACATAAAAACTTCTGCTCACCATTTTTATCCCTCCGTTTCGGCTTCTGCTTCTGCTTCATTCTCTGCATCATCAATATTAACAACAATGGTAGTTTCGCCTTCCACCTCGTACCCTTCCGGAAGTGTAATCATTACCGGCAAAGTAAAGTTTCCATTAACCTCACAAGATTTCAGATCAACAGAAGCTTTTATGTCGGATTCATCAATATCACGGATGTCTCCATCTGTCGTTCTGACTGTGACTGACAGGTAATCAGCCGGAGAAAAGATCAGTTTCTTATACTTTGGTACATTCTTCATCTTAATAGAAGAAATCGGTATCTGCACTACCTTGCTTCCCTTATGAGCAATAGCCACCTGAACCGTAACCGTTGAAGAAATATCACTTTCCAGACGAATATCCTCATATTGCGCTAATGTGTTCTCCAGGTCAAAAGTAAATTCTCCTGACTCTGACATTCCCTGTACGGATAAGGTATCTATTAAGGTCAATTCCTCTCCTAACGCCTCCATCGCCTCTGGCGTTGCCACCAGATTCACCGTCTTTGGTGTTACAGAAACACTCTCTACGCGGCGGTCATCAGCTGGCTCTCCCATAAGCTGAATATTAATTGGGACTTCATAGTAAATATCCCAAATTTCTACATCCACTTCCACCTCATTATTCTGCAGTAAAACCCCTTCTGAGTTCTTCAATTCCAGATTGCTCATCTGACTTTCTGTAAGCTGTGAACCATTTTTATCTTCGATTCTTACCGGATAATGGCTGATATCTCCATTTTCCATATTGGTAATATCTACCGCCACCGTTACCTTGCCAATAATGCGAATCAGAGACTCCGGCCCTGCGATCTTGATGGTGTCACCACTGACAATACTGGTTCTTCCAAGTTCCTTTCCCTTCTTCGCGGTTCCCGTCACACTTGCTGCAATACTGAAACTCTCTTCCACCTTATCTTCCATATTAATACTGATAGAGGAAGGAATTAATCTGAGACTCTCCTGACTGACTCTTGCATTGTTGCAGGATATCTCCAATGGAACACTGCCTAAGGCCTCATTATATTTCTCAAGATCTGCTGTTACGGTAAAACTTGAGGAATTCAGTTTATTTCTGACAGATTTTCGTCCTGTATAATAAACGTTAATCTTATCAATACCATCTTGCACCGTAAAGGTTTTATTGGCATTCGTGATTGTTTCCTGGTTTTTTATCGTAATTGGTACATTTTTATAGACCTGTGTGCCCTCCGGATCATTATTGTTGGTAACCACCAGCCAGATAAGACATGCTGCTAAAACAGAAAGTAACTTCAGGCCCAAATTACGAGTTAATTTATACTTCATCTGCTTCCTTCCCTTTCTTCCGTTTCAATGTCTTACTCACGATTCCCTCTCTTTGAACTACCACCTTATTCTGCAATTCCATAAGATACTGTTTTAATTTTGCCTCATTTACATTCTCAATCAGTTTTCCCTTCTGCGCAATGGAAATTCTTCCTGTTTCCTCTGATACGATCACCGTGAGGGAATCCGTCACCTCGCTGATTCCCACTCCTGCCCTGTGTCTGGTTCCAAAATCTTTTCCCAGATGCTGGTTCACAGAAAGAGGCAGATAACACGTTGCAGCAAGGATCTTATCTCCCTTAATAATGACTGCCCCATCGTGTAACGGAGTGTTATGCTCAAATATGTTGATCAAAAGCTGACTGGTAACGTCAGCATTCAAATCAATTCCCGTTCTCTGGTACTCCTCCAAGGTCTCATTTCTCTCCATTACGATCAGAGCCCCGGTTTTGGCCTTGGCCATTTTCTGTGCCGCAATCACAACTTCTTCCACTGTCTTATCACTGAAACGTTCTTCTATGGTTCTTGCGTTGCCCGTGGAAAGAAGAGCAAACAAAAACTTGTTTTCTCCAAGATGCTCCAGTGCCTTTCGAAGTTCCGGCTGAAAGATAATGATTGCTGCTATGATCAACAGATTCAGACCTTTATTGATAATAAAAATCAACGTATCCATATGGAAAAGATAGATCAGTGCCACAAAAAAACCAAGAGAAACAATTCCTTTTAATAAAGTCCAGGCTCTTGTGTTCTTAATCCACACTAAAATACTGTAAACCAGAAAAGAAAGAAGAACAATCTCTATAACGTCAATAATTCCTATTCGCAGTCCGGTAAGCTGCAAAAGCGGCACATTGTTTGTGATCCAAAGTTTAACGGTCTCCATCAGATTATCTTCTCCTTTCCCCTCTTCTTACTTTCTTTCTCCTGCGGCTGCGCCTCTTCGGTACAGCTTTCACATAATAATAAAAGTCATCATCCTCAAACTGGATTCTTTCTGTTTTGCGGTAATCCAGTCCAAAGAGAAAAATCTGAGCCAGTATCGCCACTACAATACCGATGATGCAGTCGATTACGAATGGCAGCGCCGCAAAAGAAATTCCCATAAAAAAGACTGCACCGATTCTTACTGCCGCATATACCAAAAGTCCCGCCAGAGATGCCACGAGCCAGGCGTATTTTATCTCTGCTTTACGCACCAGATATACGATCCAGAGAGCAAGTACCAATGCTGCCATCAAAACCAGCATCTCCCTGTCCGCAGTAACAGCCCGCATAAGCTCTGTCATCTTCTGAACCATTGCCTCCGCTGCATCCGCACTTGCCGCCTGAAGGTTTCCCCCTGTTTCTTTTATGATATACAACAATCTGGAAAAGAAAACTCCATAAACAACTCCTACCGCTGAAAGTGGTCCATTCATCAAGCCCAGACACATAGCAATCGTTCCCGGTATTCCTCCCGCCATAGACAAAGCTGTCAATACTGCAGGAATGGCAGATTCCGGTGCAATACTAAAATAAAACAACATGGCAATGATCATCATTGCTCCGCCTGCCAATGCCACTTCCAGTGAAATCGCATAAAAATGTATCAGGGATACTGCCGCAGCCATCAGGATCATACTGTTTGATGGCAAAAACATACAAAATGCTGCCAGCACTGCAGAAACCAGTAAATGATTCACCGGAACTGCCTGATTCAAATACATATTGATCACCTGGAAGCTTCCAAAAGCAATGATATATTTCAGAAGCAGACGGATGATTGTGTCATGTTTTCCATAAAATCTTCCAAGCGCCTCGCGAAATGCAAATATACTATTCATGTATTCCCCTTTCTTCCAATTCATAAAGTCTTTCTAATTCATCCAGCATTTCAGAATAAATCTCTCTGTCATGCATTGCCCGGGAATATCTCACACTCCATATGATATATGACAAAAGCAGAAATACTGCCATAACGATTCCATACCCGATCAGGAAATTCCTTGCCACCTGTATAATATCAATACTGG
>JBJEMC010000102.1:0-12322 GCA_051879475.1 Muricoprocola sp.
TGTAAATATTGAGAAACCGGATGGTGCCGTGGTTCAGTTTGGCGGTCAGACTGCGATTAAATTGACGGAAAGCCTTATGAAGATGGGAGTTCCAATCCTGGGAACAAGGGCAGAGGATGTAGATGCGGCAGAAGACCGTGAACTTTTTGATCAGATCCTTCAGAAGACACAGATTCCAAGAGCTGCAGGTGGTACCGTTTATACGGCAGAAGAAGCCAAAGAAGTGGCACATCGTCTTGGATATCCGGTTCTTGTCCGTCCATCTTATGTACTTGGTGGACAGGGAATGCAGATTGCCATTAATGACGAGGATATGGAAGGCTATATTAATATTATTAACCGCATTGAGCAGGATCATCCGATTCTGGTGGATAAGTATCTGATGGGGAAAGAAATCGAAGTAGATGCGGTGTGTGATGGAGAGGACATTCTGATTCCTGGTATCATGGAACATATCGAGCGTGCCGGTATCCATTCCGGTGACAGTATTTCTGTATATCCGGCTCAGAGCATCAGTGCAAAAGTAAAAGATACCCTTGTGGAGTATACAAGACGTCTGGCAAGAGCACTGCATGTCGTTGGTATGATTAATATTCAGTTTATTGTTATGGATGAAGAGGTATATGTCATTGAAGTAAATCCACGTTCCAGTCGTACCGTGCCATATATCAGTAAAGTAACGGGTATTCCAATTGTACCTCTTGCCACACAGGTGATCCTGGGAAAGAAGATCAGACAGCTGGGCTATGAACCGGGACTTCAGAAAGAAGCAGATTATATTGCGATCAAGATGCCGGTATTTTCCTTTGAAAAAATTCGCGGTGCAGATATCAGCCTCGGACCGGAAATGAAATCAACAGGAGAATGTCTTGGTATTGCCCATACCTTTAATGAAGCACTGTATAAAGCGTTCTTAGGAGCAGGAATCGTTCTACCAAAATATAAGAATATGATTATGTCTGTTCGTGATGAAGATAAGGCAGAAGCTGTTGAGATTGGAAAGAGATTTGAAAAGCTTGGATATAATATCTTTGCTACGAAGGGAACGGCAAAAGCTCTCATGGATGCAGATGTGCAGGTAAGAATGACACGTAAAATTGAACAGGAGTCTCCTAACATTCTGGATCTGATTCTGGGACACAAGATTGACCTTGTGATCGATATTCCATCTCAGGGTGTGGAAAGAAGCCATGACGGATTCATCATTAGAAGAAATGCGATTGAAACCGGTGTGAATGTGCTGACGGCAATTGATACAGCGAAGGCATTGGTAACCAGTCTTGAGAATACAGATATTAAGAATTTAGAACTGATTGACATTGCAAAACAGTAACTTGGCATAAGGACATAAAGAAAAACGCGGAAGCTCAAATGCTTCCGCGTAATTTTTTGACTTTTTATTTTCTAGTCTTCAATAGAAGTATCTGCTGTATATACCTGACGTTTTCTGGCCATTTCATCGCTGGCAAGATATTCGTCGTAGGATGTAATCTTGTCAATCATGGTGCCGTTTGGAAGAATTTCCATAATACGGTTTGCTGTAGTCTGCACGATCTGATGGTCGCGGGAGGTGAAAATAATTACCCCCGGGAATTTAATCATACCATTGTTCAGAGAAGTAATGGCTTCCATATCCAGATGGTTTGTGGGTTCATCGAAAAGAAGAACGTTGGAACCGCTGATCATCATCTTGGAGAGAAGACAACGTACTTTTTCGCCACCGGAAAGGACTTTTACTTTTTTAATACCATCTTCACCGGCGAAAAGCATACGGCCTAAGAAACCACGGACATAGGTGGCATCTTTGATTTCAGAGTACTGAGTCAGCCAGTCTGCAATGACAAGATCGTTATCAAATTCCTTTGTATAATCCTTCGGGAAGTAGGATCGAGAAGTAGTTACACCCCACTTATAAGTACCGGAGTCCGGTTCCATTTCTCCTGCAAGAATCTGAAGAAGAGTAGTTTTTGCAAGCTCATTGCCGCCTACCAGGGCAATCTTGTCATCATGTCCTACGGTAAAGGTCAGGTTATCCAGAACCTTTACACCATCGATGGTTTTTGTAAGACCCTCTACAGAAAGAACTTCATTACCGATTTCGCGGTTGGGACGGAAGTCAATATATGGATACTTACGGCTGGATGGTTTGATTGTATCCAGCTCGATTTTTTCCAGAGCACGTTTTCTGGAAGTTGCCTGTTTGGATTTGGAAGCATTGGCGCTGAAACGGGAAATAAATTCCTGAAGTTCTTTGATCTTTTCTTCTTTTTTCTTATTTGCTTCCTTCATCTGTTTGATCATCAGCTGGCTGGATTCATACCAGAAATCATAGTTTCCGGCATAAAGCTGGATTTTGCCATAATCAATATCAGCGGTAAAGGTACATACTTTATTTAAGAAATAACGGTCATGGGAAACCACGATAACGGTATTCGGGAAATCAATCAGGAATTCCTCCAGCCATTCAATGGCAGCCAGATCCAGGTGGTTTGTAGGTTCGTCCAGAAGAAGAATGTCTGGATTACCAAAAAGTGCTCTGGCAAGAAGTACTTTGACTTTTTCATTTCCTCCGAGATCCTTCATCATAGCATAATGCAGATCAGTTTCGATACCAAGACCATTTAAAAGAGTGGCAGCATCAGACTCTGCTTCCCATCCGTTCATTTCTGCAAATTCACCTTCCAGTTCGCTGGCACGGATGCCATCTTCATCTGTGAAGTCTTCCTTTGCATAAATGGCTTCTTTTTCTTTCATAATATCATAAAGTCTCTGGTTACCCATGATGACTGTATCAAGTACAGTAAAGTCATCATATTTAAAGTGATCCTGTTCCAGAACGGAAAGTCTTTGTCCCGGTGTGATATTGATTTCGCCACTTGTGGTTTCCAGTTCGCCGGATAAGATTTTCAGAAACGTAGATTTGCCGGCACCATTTGCACCGATCAGACCATAACAGTTTCCTTCTGTAAATTTAATATTAACGTCTTCAAAAAGGGCTTTTTTTCCAACACGGTAAGTTACATTATTTGCACTGATCATATCTTATATTCCTCATTTCACTTTGTTTCCAGGCTATTTACAGTGATGATTCTAAAAGAAAAAGCATAAAAAAGCAAGTGCTTTGTTGAGGATTTATCCTGTTTGTGCTAAGATAACGGAAAATGCTTATAAACAGAGTAGGAAACGTGGAGGTTTGTATGGCAAAAAGAAGAAAGAAAAAGAGATTCCGATGGATAAAATTCATATTTGAAATACTATTGCTTATCATCCTTTCAGCTACTTTATTTCTGGGGTACAAATTTGCCCAGATCGGAAGGAGCACTCTTCAGGATTCAGAGATCATAAAAAACAGCAACATTTCCCAGTCAGAATTATCTGCAATGGGGCAGTATACTACGATAGCACTGTTTGGAGTGGATTCCAGATCCGGAGAACTTTCCTCCGGAACGAACAGTGATACCATCATGGTCTGCTGTATCAATAAGAAGACTGGGGAGATCAAGATTGCTTCGGTTTACCGTGATACTTATCTGGATACAACCGGGGGAGAGTACAGAAAATGTACAGAAGTATATTCCATTGGCGGTGCTGCCCAGGCAATCAGTATGCTGAATAAGAATCTGGATTTGAATATCTCGGATTACGTTACAGTGAATTTCCGTTCTCTGGTGGATATCGTGGATCTGCTTGGAGGAATCGATATCACATTATCGGAAGGGGAAGTACAGTGGCTCAACGGGTATCTTGTGGAAGAAAGGGAAGTTCTTGAGATGGAGTGCCCAGATGTTCCGGGACCGGGGCTGCAGCATCTGAATGGAATGCAGGCACTGGCATACAGCCGGATCCGTTATATAGGTCTGGATTATGAAAGAACAGAAAGACAGCGAACCGTTCTGGGGCAGGTGCTTCAGAAGGCACAAAACAGTGACCCGCTTCTGATCAATTCAGCCATAGACACTGTCCTGCCAAATGTGGAAACAAGTCTGTCCCTGGCAGAAATCTTACAGATGATGCTTGGAATCGGAAAATATTCCATAGGAGAAACAGTTGGTTTTCCTTTCGAAAAGACAACAATGGAAATTCAGAATGCGGGAGATTGTGTCATCCCCACAAATCTTGCTGACAATGTCAGTTCGCTGCATAATTATTTATATGGAACAGAAAACTATATTCCATCAGAGGAGGTACAACAGATCAGTAATACGATATCTTATGTAACGGGTGTTTATTAATTGCATAAAGTTCTGAACAATGGGAGAAAACCACAATAGTCAATATATGACTAAAACGGGAGCGCAGATTTGAGATTGCATTATAATACGTGAAAACGGGGGCAATCTGTATGAAAAGGTATAAAAGAATCCGGGATCTGCGTGAAGATAAGGACATGAGTCAGACGCAGATGGCAGAGATACTGAAAACTACACAGAGAACTTATAGCAGATATGAAAATGCAAACAGCATGATGCCGTTGGATATTCTGGTAAAAATTGCAGATTTTCATAATGTGAGTGTAGATTATCTGCTGGAACGTACAGATGAAACCAGAAGATACCCCAAGTGTAAAGAAAAGAAAATAGATGATACGAAGGAATAAAAAATTGCCTGGTTGAGAGATATACCAGGTTATGCTATGATAAGACAGGAGATTTTTCTCCTGTCTTATTTTGTGAATCAGAGGTGAAATCACTATGGATAAAAAACGAAACATGCAGCCATCCAAAGTGGCATTATATGGAGTACTGATTGCCCTTGCTATGATTTTAAGTTACGTGGAGACCTTAATCCCAATTTCTCTTGGAATACCGGGAGTAAAGCCGGGACTGGCAAATTTGGTGGTGATTGTTGCAATGTATATCCTTACCCCAAAAGATGCCTTTGTCATTTCCATGATCCGTATCGTACTTGTAGGATTTACATTTGGAAATATGTCAGCGATGATGTATTCTTTTGCCGGAGGACTGCTTAGCTTTGCAGTCATGTATTTTTGTAAAAAGAAGAATTTCTTTGGAGTAACAGGGGTGAGTATCTCTGGAGGAGTCAGCCATAATATCGGGCAGCTTCTGATTGCATCCCTGGTGGTAGAAAACACGGCAGTCTTTTTTTATCTGCCGGTACTCTTGCTGGCAGGGGCATTGACAGGGGCACTCATTGGCCTTCTTGGAGGAATGGCAGTGAAACGTCTTCCTCGGAATCCTTGGTAAAAATTGTTAAAAATATGACAAAAACAGCAAAATATTTGTGTTTTTTGATAAAAACATTTCATCTATATGTTGAAAAAATTTTAATTTAATATTAATATATGATAAGAGAAGTACTTTGTGAAAGATTCAAAGAAGGAGAGAAGAAGTATGAAATTACCTACATTCAACGGTGGAGTACATCCCAACGACGGGAAAAAACTCTCAAAAGATTGTCCGGTTCAGACTTACCTTCCAAAGGGAGATCTAGTGTTCCCGTTATCTCAGCATATTGGAGCTCCAGCGAAAGCTGTTGTTGCGAAAGGTGATGAGGTATTGATGGGACAGTTGATTGCTGAGGCAGGTGGATTTGTATCGGCAAATATTGTCAGCAGTGTTTCAGGAAAAGTAAAAGGAATTGAGCCAAGACTTGTGCCATCAGGTGCGAAAGTTCCTTCTATCATTATTGAAAATGATGGAAACTATACGCCGATTGAAGGCCTGGGAAAATATCGCGATTACAATAAGCTCACAAGAGAAGAGATTATTGATATTGTGAAATGGGCGGGCATTGTAGGACTGGGAGGAGCAGGATTCCCTACTCATGTAAAAATGATGCCAAAGAATCCTGATGATATTGATTATATCATTGTCAATGGAGCAGAGTGTGAGCCATATCTGACCAGCGATTATAGAATGATGATGGAGTGCCCGGAGAAGATTGTCAGTGGCCTTAAGATTATGCTTCATGCATTCCCGACAGCAAAGGGTATTATTGCAGTAGAAGCAAATAAGCCGGATGGAATTCATAATCTTCAGGAACTGGTGAAAAAAGAACCAAGAATTGATGTAGTAGTATGCCAGACAAAGTATCCTCAGGGGGCAGAACGTAATCTGATCTATGCAACCACAGGAAGAAAGATCAACTCTACCAAACTGCCGGCAGATGCAGGCTGTATCGTAGATAATGTGGATACTGTGATTGCAATTCACATGGCAGTAGCGGAGACCACTCCTCTTATGAGAAGAATCTTTACCGTAACAGGGGATGGTGTGAATCAGCCATGTAACTATAATGTAAAGATTGGAACCAGTTATGCGGAATTGGTCGAGGCATCTGGTGGATTAAAAGAGAATGTGGAAAAGGTAATTTCCGGTGGCCCTATGATGGGAATGGCATTATCTACACTGGATGTCCCAGTAATCAAGACATCTTCAGCTCTGACCTGTCTGACAACAGATGATGTGGCAAAATCAGTAGAAACGGCATGCATTCGCTGTGGCAAGTGTGCTCAGGTCTGTCCATCCAATATTATTCCTCAGAAGATGATGGAAGCAGCACTGAAGGCGGATCTTCAGAAATTCGTTGCATTTAATGGTATGGAATGTTGTGAATGTGGAAGCTGTACGTATGCATGTCCTGCAAAGCGTCCTCTGACACAGGCATTTAAACAGATGAGACAGGCAGTTATGGCCGAAAGACGTAAGAAAGGTTAAGGAGGGAGAATTGTGAACGGATTATTTCATGTGTCATCTTCACCACATATTCGTAGTGAAGAGACGACAAGCAGTATTATGTACGATGTTGCAATTGCCCTGATTCCGGCAACTGCCTTTGGTGTATATCGTTTTGGATTTTATTCATTACTTGTTCTTCTGGTTTCCGTGGCCTTTGCCATTCTTTCTGAATATGTATGGCAGAAGCTCACAAACCAGCCATCTACCATTATGGATGGAAGTGCTCTGGTAACAGGCTTATTATTAGGATTAAATATGCCGCCTCGTATTCCAATCTGGGTACCGGCACTGGGAAGTATTTTTGCTATTATTTTTGTAAAACAGGTTTTCGGTGGTATCGGACAGAACTTCATGAACCCGGCGCTGGGCGCAAGATGTTTCCTTTTGATTTCCTTTACAAGCCTGATGAGCGATTTTGCTGTTGACGGTATGTCCGGAGCTACTCCTCTGGCAGAACTTGCATCAACCGGTAAAACAGATCTCTGTGCATCTTTCCTGGGATTTACAGGTGGAACTATTGGTGAAGTGTCAACCTTGGCTATTCTCATTGGTCTGGTATATCTGTTATGGAAGAGAGTGATTACCTGGGAAATCCCGGCAGCGTACCTGGGAGTATTTGCCGTATTTGAGCTTATCTTTGGTGCAAAGCCTCTCAGTATTACCTTTACATTGGCAGAGCTTTGCAGTGGTGGTATTATGCTTGGTGCTGTATTTATGGCAACAGATTATGTCAGCAGCCCGATCACTAAGAAAGGTAAATTGCTTTATGGTGCAATTCTTGGTATTTTGACAGGAATCTTCCGTACATACGGAGTTTCTGCAGAAGGAGTTTCTTATGCAATTATCATTGGCAACCTTCTGGTACCATTGATTGAGAAAATTACAATGCCTGTTGCATTTGGATATGAACCGGGAGCTATTACAGGAGAAAAACGCAAACTGGATATTAAAGTTTACAAACCTGCAGTTATGCTGGTAGGTATTACTGTTGTAGCTGGCCTTATTCTTGGCGGTGTATATGAACTTACAAAGGGACCAATCCAGAAAGCAGAAGAAGAGGCAGCGTCAGCAGCTTATGTTGCAGTATGTCCGGGAGCAGAAAGCTTCCAGGAATCTGAAGAACTTCTTGCAGCAGAGGATACCGTATCAGGAGAATGTGCAGGAGAACATGGCAATATCGCATTTGAAAGCGTATATGAAGGCCTTGACGCAGACGGAAATCTGGTAGGATATGTTGTTAATGTTACATCTAAAGATGGTTTTGGCGGTGAGATTACCATTTCTGTCGGTATGAAAGAAGATGGAACCGTTACCGGTATGGAATTCCTTACATTAAATGAAACTGCCGGTCTTGGTATGAGAGCTTCTGAACCGGAATTTATGAGCCAGTATATTGATGTTACGGTAGATCAGTTTGAACTTCTCAAAGAAGATGCAGATGAACCTGGCGAAATTCAGGCACTCAGCGGAGCTACGATTACTTCAACAGCAGTTACAAATGCAATGAATGCAGCACTGCATCTTGTTGCAGGATTAAATGAATAGGGGGTGTATGTGAATGAATTCATACAAAGAGAGGATTATTAATGGTCTTATCAAAGAAAACCCTACCTTTATTCTGGTTTTAGGTATGTGTCCGACACTTGCAGTTACGACGTCCGTAAAAAATGCAATTGGTATGGGACTTTCTACAATGGTGGTACTTGTGCTTTCCAACATGTTGATCTCGGCTTTGAGAAATATTATTCCGGACAAAGTCAGAATTCCGGGTTATATCGTAGTAATTGCTTCCCTGGTTACAGTGGTGGAATTGCTTCTGAAAGCGTTTATTCCTGCAGTATACTCTGCCTTGGGATTATATATCCCACTGATCGTTGTAAACTGTATCATCCTTGGCCGTGCAGAAGCCTATGCTTCTAAGAATACACCGCTTCTGGCTGCAGCGGATGGTGTAGGTATGGGACTTGGTTTTACAGCAGCTTTGTCACTGATTGGTCTTTTCCGTGAATTACTCGGTGCCGGATCTATTTTGGGATTCCAGATCTTGCCGGAGTCTATTTACACACCAATCGCTATTTTCGTAAAAGCACCGGGTGCATTTATTGTTCTTGGTATTTTGATCGCTGTATTGAACGGATTAAATATTAAGAATGCAAGCAGCAAGAAGGTAGAAGGCTGTGATGGCGATTGCTGCAGTTGCGGCAGTTCCTGCTCAGATGCTGCACCTGTGAAGACAGAAGAATAAGGAGGGGTAGACATGTCTGAAATGGTTTTAGTTTTAATTGGTGCAGCGCTTGTGAATAACGTTGTACTGAGTCAGTTCTTTGGTCTTTGCCCGTTCCTTGGTGTATCCAAGCAGGTTAAGACTGCTGCAAGTATGGGTCTGGCAGTTATTTTCGTAATTACGATTGCGTCTGCTATTGCAAGTATCATTTACAGTGCGGTACTGACTCCGTTGAATCTGCAGTATCTGCAGACCATCGTATTCATTCTGGTTATTGCCGGTCTGGTACAGTTTGTAGAAATGTTCCTGAAAAAAACCAGTCCTGCACTGTATCAGGCATTGGGAGTATATCTTCCACTGATTACAACGAACTGTGCAGTACTTGGCGTAGCTCTTACAAATGTCCAGAAAGAATATGACTTTGTAACAAGTGTAGTAAACGGAATTGGAACATCTGTCGGTTTTACGATTGCCATTGTAGTTCTTGCCGGTATTCGTGAACGCAACGAGGATAACAATATTATCAAACCTCTTCAGGGTATGCCGATTGTTCTTTTTACTGCAGCGCTTATGGCAATTGCCTTTAATGGATTTGCCGGATTAATCTAAGGGGGAAGAGGTATGAATGGAGTAGCAATTTTACTGGCTGCTGTCGTAGTTGGTATTGTAGGCTTAGTCGTTGGATTCCTTCTGGTGACAGCCGGTGAGAAATTTAAAGTGGAAGTAGATGAAAAGGAAGTCAGAATCAGAGAAGCACTTCCGGGAAACAACTGTGGTGGTTGCGGATTCCCGGGATGTGATGGCCTGGCAGCAGCAATTGCAAAGGGAGAAGCTCCTGCAAATCAGTGCCCGGTAGGTGGTGCAAATGTAGCTGCAAAGATTAGTGCAATTCTTGGAGTGGAAGCAGTAGAGACAGAAAAGATGGTAGCATATGTAAGATGTGCCGGTGACTGCGAAGCTGCAAAGGAAAAGAACGAATATTATGGAATCCAGGATTGCCGCAGCGCAGCGGTAGTTCCGGGCAGAGGTTCTAAGAAATGTTCTTTTGGATGCATGGGACTTGGTTCTTGTGTAAAAGCGTGTCAGTTTGATGCCATCCATATTGTAGATGGCATTGCCAAAGTAGATCGTTCCAAATGTGTTGCTTGTGGAAAATGTACGAAAGTATGTCCAAATGGGTTGATTACACTGATTCCTGATAAATCTGTATACGTTGTAAGCTGCAGTTCCCAGGAAAAAGGAAAAGCAGTAAAAGAAGCCTGCAGCGCAGGATGCCTTGGATGTACAGCCTGTGTAAAACAGTGTGAATTCGGAGCAATTACCATGAATGGAAATGTTGCTGTGATCGATCAGAGCAAGTGTACCGGATGTGGAAAATGTGCTGAAAAATGTCCTTCCAAAGTAATCCGTATGAGAGAATTATAGGAAATAGCAGGATGAGATAATACGACAAGAACAAGAGAGTTACTGAAAAGTAGCTCTCTTCTTTTTATTTCCTAGTTGAAATCAGGCGGGAAATAGGGTATGATATCATGAATATATAACAATTAATGATTGGAGATGATTTTTTGGACTCGAATGAAGCCGTCCAGTTGGGCATTATTATCATATTGCTCATATTTTCTGCATTTTTTTCATCTGCAGAGACAGCTTTAACAACTATCAACAAAATAAAGATACTTGCCCTGGCAGAAGAAGGAGACCGCAGAGCAAAGCGTGTGTTGGAGATTACAGAAGATCCTGGTAAGATGTTAGGAGCCATTCTCATTGGAAATAATATTGTAAATCTTTTCGCATCCTCTCTTACAACGACCCTGGCTTTGGAATTATTCGGAAATATAGGAGTAAGTATCTGCACAGGATTATTAACGCTCCTGGTTCTGATTTTTGGAGAGATTTCTCCGAAGACTCTGGCCTCTACTTATGCAGAGAGCCTGGCTCTGGCCTATGCCGATGTGATTTACTTGTTTATGAGAGTGATGACTCCATTTATTTTTATTACCAATACGCTGTCACATCTGTTTTTAAGACTTTTTCATATCAATCCGAATGAAAAAACAGATGTCATGACTGAGAGAGAACTGCGTACTTATGTAGATGTCAGCCATGAAGATGGAGTAATCGAAGACGAAGAAAAAGAAATGATCTATAACGTGTTTGACTTTGGCGATACACAGGCCAAAGACATCATGGTTCCGCGTGTAGATATTGTAGCTATAGATGTAAATAGTTCTCTGGAGGAAATTTTAAAGATATATAAGGCAGAGAAATTTACGCGTTTTCCGGTTTATGAAGGATCCAATGACAATGTCATTGGTGTTTTAAATATCAAAGACCTGTTACTGTGTGAGAAAAATAAATTTGACCTTCGGAAACAGATGAGAGAACCATATTTTACCTATGAATTTAAGAATACGGCAGAACTTCTGGATGAAATGAGAAAGGCATCCATCAGTTTTACTATTGTTCTCGATGAATATGGAGCTACGGTAGGGCTGATTACCCTGGAAGACCTTCTGGAAGAAATTGTAGGAGAAATCCGTGACGAGTATGATAATGATGAAGCGGATCTGATTCAGAAGATTTCTGATAAAGAATATATCATTGAAGGATCTATGAAACTGGCAGATATCAATGAATTTCTGAATTTAAAAGATACAGATCAGGAATTGGTTTCAGAAGATTTTGATTCCATTGGGGGAGTATTGATAGAAGCACTGGATCATGTACCAGAGGAACAGGAAGAAGTAATTCTGCCTACCGGAATACGTCTTGTGGTTGACAAGATGGATAAAACCAGAATTGATAAAGTACACATGTTCTTTCAGGAAAAAGAAGAAAACATAGAGGAAGAAGAAAATTAAGGTATATTTTTCCATTCCCTACATATATTAATGTAGATAGGAGGGTGGGAAAATGAAACATATACATCTTAAATGGATTTTTATTTCTCTGATAAGTGCGTACATAATTTCAGGAATCTTATTATTATTTACGGCATTCCTGCTCTACAGGCTGGAACCAGACCAGAGTCTGGTATCAATTGGAATTGTTGTCATTTATGTATTGAGTACGTTTTTAGGAGGTATCATTGCGGGTAAAGGCATTGGTACCAGGAAATATCTCTGGGGAGTGCTTACGGGCTGTCTGTATTTCCTGATTTTGATGCTTACGACTGTGATCATCGGAAAAGGAGATATGCCTTCGGGAGTACAGATCATGACAGTGATGGCTTTGTGTCTGGGAGGAGGAATGTTGGGAGGCATGCTTGCCTGAAAATGCAGGTTCGAACCTTGCATTTTTAAAAAGACTATGTTACCATTATAACAGTATAGTTCTATTTTACAGTATCAAGTCGAGTCAGACATTTACCCAAATTTTAAGGTTACAGTTCAAGTGA
>JBJEMC010000103.1:0-12269 GCA_051879475.1 Muricoprocola sp.
ACAAGGATTGTCTGCCATACCATACGTTTTACAGGTGCTGACAAATAAAGTTCTTCCAAATCCTCATATTCAATTTCTGTGAAGGTCTTTTCGATTGCAGATCCTCTTTCCTGAATTTCATCCAGATATGTGAAATTTCCACTGAGCAGCTCCATTAAATTAAAATTTTCATCCCACATTCTGGAAATGATGGTTTTGATTTCTCCAGTATCTCGGTCAGCCCCCTCAAGCAAAAGAAATTCTTTGGAAAGCCTGCCCCAGTCTCTGAAACGGATGCCTAATATACGTTTTATCTGTTCTGGCTGCAATTCATTTCCGTAAACTTCTTCAATTTTTTCTTTTAAAAAGTTCTTGGAATCCCCATATACTGTAGACCATTTAATAATCTGTTCTGCCATTTCCTCCTGTTTATAGGTGAGGACCTCAACACCAAAAATTTCCTGAAATTTTCGGTAGTTTGCTAAACTATTTGTAAAATCCCCATCAATACCTGTAATGGTAATTTCTTCTCCTTTTCCGATTACGCCTATACGCTGAAGATATCCTCTAAGTTTTTTCACAGTTACTTTTTTCTCAACTCGAAATACTTCTTTATAAATCTTCTGTTTCAATTCCGGAGTAATTCTGATATCATTGATTTTCAAATTGTTCAGCTCATTCAACACCATAAATTTCTCATACAGCAGAGAAGATTTTGGAAGAACCGTCTCCTGATTTAAATATGTACACTGTTTCACCATTCTCTGAATAAAAGCCTCCGAAGATGCTTTTACATCTATTTTTTGTTCAAAATTCCAGGGAAATACTTTTCCAGATTCCTTTCTGGATACCCATGCATTATGTTTTCCATCGTTATATAAAGGGCCAATATAATACGGGATATGGAAAGAAAATAATGCAATAAGCCGTTCACTAACTGAAAGTCCCGTTTCATCTACTTCTTTTAGAAATGGAAGATATTTTTCAGCATTTGCTAAAATAGCCTTTAATTCAGCCAGATGAATCTGGTATGGGACAACACCATTTGAAGCCGTCAGCTGTTTGGGAAGGAATGTTTCTTTGCCAATTTCCTCTAACATATAAGCCAAAGTATCATCTTCAGGATGTGTTTTTTTCATCTCTTCCAAGTCTTTTTTCAGCCTTTTAAAAAAATCTTCCTGTTTGCACTTTGCACCACGCCGTTGTTTTCCAATTTCCTTGTCTGAATTAACAGATCCCACATATGCACTATAATTATTCGTGTCCATTACTCTGAACATTTTGTTGTAACTGCCTTTAGCATATTTTTTATATGCCTCTTGAAGGACGTCTAAATCATAGGCATGTTTTTCATATGTTTTCACACGTGCAAAAGATAAATATGGTTCACCTTGCGTAATATTGGCCAATAGCCCATAATCATGGATTTGTTTTAAGAGCCGAAAAACCTCCATCGCCTCTTCTGAGAGTATTCCTGAAACTTCTGCTTCTTTTTCCTCATAATTCCCATCTCTAAATGATATCGAATATTTCTTGTGATCTTCATCAAACGTATCCTCTGGAAATGCTTTCGAAAGCTGCCCTTTCAGTCCACACAACAGTTTTACCATTTCTTCTTCTGGCATTTTCTTGTTTATTCCCAATAGCTGCCTGAGCTGTTCTGCTCTAACACTATTTGATATTTTATTTGAAGAAAGAATTTCTTCTATTGCAGAAATATCAACTGAACTTGGAAAATTCTTTGTGACCTCCAACAGGGAATCATAAAGATTTTTTAGTGACAATGTTCCTTCACCGGAAAGATTTTCATTCAGAAAATGTCCTCTATGCTTGAAAATATTTAAAATCGCAAGAAATACAAGTCTGACATCTTTTGGCTCATCAGACTCAATCAATGCCTTTCTCAAATGGAAAATTGTCGGATACTGCGTATAATAATCTTTATCATTATAATCGGTTCCTGCAAATAACGTAAATTTTTGTTTTTCTATTTTATCTTCCGGAAAATATTTGCTGTCATCCAGCCTCTGGTAAAATCCCGGATCAACTTTGTTTATTTCTTCTTCAAATACACTTCTTAAGTATGCAATCTTTGCTTTTTCTCTTTGCAATCTTCTTCTAGATGTACGATATCCTCTTCTGGATGCAGATGTTTGTGCCTCTTGAAATAATCTCACTCCCCAGAGGTCCTTTCCTTTAGCACGTAATAATTTATAATCTATTCCTGTTACCGCCCATCCAACAGATGACGTTCCCATATCAAGTCCAAGATAATATTTTTCTACCATATACATGTATCCCGTTACTATTCACGTGCGTTCCAGTAACGATGAAAAAGCCATGCAAAATCACCTTCGGTGATGGCTTTTTCATTGCAGACCTCGGGTTTTGCCAAGCAAAACACCTCGCGGAACAATGACACATGAACAGTAACTGTATCCTTTCTTTTTCTAAAAACCACATTGACAATTTTTTCATTTAGTGCTAGTATCTATTCATAATTTACAGGGTGAGTTCAAATAAGGCTTTAGCCGACATCGCACCTCGTGTCCGCATTGGCGGTATGAAAAGAGCGTAAAAGCTCTTTTTTATTTTACTTAATTTTCTAAATGATATCAAGGTAAAATACGTGATTCCAATTTTCATGTGTTTCCAATCGATATTTTAATGTTATGTACAATAAAATCCGGGAGGTATTTATATGATATATTCTTATACCGCAGTCATTTCCCAAGATGGCGATACATTTTATGCGAGGGTTCCTGATATTGATGGGTGCACTACAACCGCCAGATCTCTTCCAGAAGCAATTGACTTAATTACTGATGCTATGAATCTTGCTTTGGTCGTCCTGGAAGATGAGGGTATCTCTCCTCGACATCCAACGAAACAAGCTGATATTACACATTCCTCTGATGATGTTCTTACCATTATTCAAGCAGATACTATTAAGTATCGCAGTATGACAGACACGAAAGCAGTTCGAAAAAACGTTTCTATACCAGCCTGGATGGCAAATCTTGCAGACAAACGTGGAATCAACTGTTCTAAAGTATTGCAAGAAGCTCTCCTTTCTCTTCTTTCATGATTCTTTTATACCCGGGCTTAATTGTCCGGGATTTTTATTTACTATTTTCTTCAATCAGTCTTCCTCCAAGGACTTTGACTGCCCTTCTCATAGCTTCATCGCGCTTTTTCTTGACATATTCCGGTTCAAATGCGCCGCTGTCTTCCCATACGCCATCTTCCAATATCCCTGTATCTACCCATACACCTTTTGCGTTTTGTAATTGCTCTACAATTTTCGGTAACTGCCCCCTTCCTTTCATATCACTGCCTCCAAATCTATTTCTTTATCCTATGCGCCTAGTTCGGAACCGTTCCTATTATACATTTCGTGCAATGTTCAGTTGACGATAAGAAAAACATGTAATACTATGAAACTAGTCTTCTTTTGAAGAAATATTGGAGGAGAATGTTATTATGATATATCCATTTATGACACTTAATGACAATACCGAAATTACACATTCTGAAATAAAACCAGACGGAAAAGTAAAGGTTTACATTGAAACTCCTGATGAAAAATATTGCTTCAAGCATGCTACCTGCTGGCTTCCAGATTACAAGTGGGAAGATATTTTTCACTACTCTGATGAGGATATTTCGCGTTTCACAGAACTCATACGTTCTGCGGAACATTTAATATTTGTCATTGAAAAGCCAGAAAATATTGAGGTACTTTCCGCTAAACCATTAGATTGTATGAAGATGCTTCTTACCTTTTCAACTGGAGAGCAAAGACTTTTTGATGCTACCTTATTAACTGACCCCGCATTTACGCCATTATCTGATGAAAAGATTTTCAAAACCTGTAAACTTGTAGATGGTGTTGTCACATGGATGGATGAGAGCATTGATTGCGCTCCTGAATATATGTATGAGCACAGTTATCCATATCCTTCTTTGGATTCTGTGAATTAAATTGTAAATGGAAATCATACGCTTCTGATCGGAAGTGTTGTGCTTTGACAATATAATATATTTATCCGGGCAGCCAGTAGAGCGGCTGTGGTTCTCCTTCCTGAGCCTTGACAGGAGGAGGATGCTTATGAGTGATTATGAGATTTTTATGATTATTCTGACAACAGCCAGCTTAGTTGTATCAATTCTTACATATACACATAAGAAATAGCCGCCCTGCTCTCTGGTAAAGAATAGGCGGCTATTTCTTAGCTACATATTTCGCCAGGACGGGGAACCTTAACTTCCCTTACTGGCTGTCTTGATAAGTATATTATACAAACCATCAAAATATTTGTCAAACCGTATTTTTATTTAAAAACAAAAACAAAACCGCCCAGTGTTACCAGCACCAGACGGTTTCGTGAAGTCCTTGCAGTCGCTAAAAGCTGTACTGTAATTCCCT
The DNA here is from genome assembly GCA_051879475.1 of Muricoprocola sp. Lineage (GTDB taxonomy): Bacteria > Bacillota > Clostridia > Lachnospirales > Lachnospiraceae > Marvinbryantia. The sequence continues at coordinate 4,409 of JBJEMC010000103.1, forward strand.
CCTAGACAGTTGGATTATAGCACAATTTTTAGCACCTGCAAAGGTGTATTTTTTATACCCTTTTTTAACTGTAATGAGTACCTATAAATTATGTGGAATACGATATGAGGTGATGGTATGAATAAAAATGGTGCTTTATATATCCGTGTTTCTACTACATATCAGGAGGAGCTGTCCCCGGATGCCCAGAAACGCCTGCTGCTGGACTATGCTAAGGATCACGATATTTTTATAGCTAATGATATGATATTCCAGGATAACGGTATTTCCGGCAGGAAGGCAGAAAAGCGTCCGGAGTTCATGAAGATGATCGCTACTGCCAAATCCCCGGACCATCCGATTGATGTGATCCTGGTATGGAAATTCTCCAGATTTGCACGAAACCAGGAGGAAGCTATTGTATATAAGTCCATGCTCCAGAAGCAATGCAATGTGGATGTGGTCTCGATCACAGAGCCAATCGTTGATGGTGTCTTTGGAACCCTGATCGAGCGTATCATTGAATGGATGGATGAATACTACTCTATCAACCTTTCCCAAGAGGTTATCCGCGGCATGACGGAAAATGCGATGCGCGGCGGGTACCAGTGTTCTCCCTGCCTGGGATACCGGTCCGAGAAAAGCGGGGAACCGTTTGTAGTATATCCTCCGGAAAAAGAGATCGTGATTTACATCTTTGAGCAGTATGTCAATGGAAAAGATGGAACTGCTATCGCCCGGTACCTGAATGAGCATGGCTTCCGGCTCCGTCGTGGCGGCTGTTTTGACAAAAGAACGATTGACCGTATCTTGCGAAATAGATTTTACATTGGGAAGGTCTCCTGGAAGGGTATTGAACGTGACGGTAGGCATGAGACCTTTATTTCTGAAGAGCTGTTCCAGCAAGCAAATGAGAGGCTCCAGTCCGTGAATTATAAGTTAAAGGGAAGGAATGTTTCTACCTGTAAGCACTGGCTCTCTGGTATTCTCAAATGCGGCACATGTGGTGCTACTCTTGGTTACAATAAAAACTCCTACTGCCATTATTTCCAATGCTGGAAATACGCTAAGGGTTATCATCCTGGTTCCTGCGTTATTTCTGTCAGGCTTGCAGAACGTGCCGTTCTTAATTATCTTAAGAGTGTCATGGATGGAGAACGATATGATTATGAAGTGGTGAGAAGGAAAAGTGCCCTGGATCCGGAGGATACTGTCCAGAAGGAATTGGAAAAACTGTCTGTCAAAGAAACGAGGGTTAGAAATGCGTATGAAGCCGGCGTCTACACTCTGGAAGAGTTCAAGGAATCCAAGGAACGTCTCCAGTCTGAACGAGAGAAATTAGAAGCCATGCTTACCCAGGCTCAGGTCCAGGATGAGGCCGTTGACATCCAGGAACGGATCCGGAGCGTCTATGATACTCTCACATCCGATTCTGTTCCATTTGAGGAAAAAGGGCAGGTTATACGCACTGTTGTGGACAGTATTACATATGATAAGGAGAATAATACCATGTATTTCAAACTTTTGTCGTAGGAAAAGCGCTACATCAGTTTTCGTTCTGATGTAGCTCTCTCTATTTTTCAAAAAATTCTTTTATATCATTTCCTTTTAATTCTACGCACTCCCTTGAAAGTTCAGCTTCTCTGTATTGTATTTTCTCAGAAGAATCAAAAGCATTTATCAGTATATTTGCTTTTTCACTATCAGTAATATTTATATTTTTTACAATGCTCTTCGTGGCCATATATGTCCCCCTATTTTCTTGTTCTTTACGATTCTATTATATAGAATATTAGCCAATACGTAAATTGACATATTTTACATAAATATTAGCCAATATTTGTTCATTATTGATATTGGTTAATATCAATCCCCATGATATACTATATTTATAATAAAGAGTATGGAGGAAGTTGTATGGCGTACAATAAAGAAGTCCAGGCAAAGGCTACTGCCAATTACATGAAAGACAGACATACGATCAGGGTTGTCGTAAAAAAAGAAAAAGCAGAGGAATATAAGCAGAAAGCTAAGAGCAAGGGCAAAAGCCTTAATCAGTATATCATTGATCTTATAGAAAACGATCATTAAAATAAGTTTAAATCATTTTTTCCATCATATGGTACGGTAATAAGGCGGTCCCGACGGAGAACTTAGTGCGTCAACGAGATATCTCTCTCAGCGTTTCTCCATGTCTGACCGCCGGGTTGCTGGCCTGTTAACGGATATAGGTGTATCTGTTCCGAAAACATCCCCTTTCTATTTATGTATAAACGTCTTTTCTAAAATTTCTGTTTTATAGTCTTCATTTTTTCCCATGGTCTTTATCTTAAACCGAATCCCAACGGGGACATCTTTGAGCCAGATATCCAGAATATTTCCCGGATGTATATTGATTTCATCCAGTATTTCATGAAATACCGTTTCTGTATCTGATTCCTTTTCCATGATTTTTTCCAATATTCGAAGATATGGTTCCATGTCATGTTCCATTTTTTCACTTTGCTTTTTCAGTTCTTCTGCTTCTTTTATTTTGTCATATAGCCTTTGTATCTCTTCCTGATACCATTTCGTCTGCACTTTTAAATCATTTTCAGAAATGAGCCCTTCCAGCATCAGATCAATCGCTCTCTTTCTTTTCTCTTCCAGTGCTTTTATTTTTCGTCTTATTTTAGGCAGATCTGTTTCAGGGGAGCTCTGATTCATTCCGAATCTGAGTTCGGAGATTATCTCGTTTTTTATAGGAGTTCGATTTGGGACAAGTGTATTTATACATTCTTTCATACAGGCCTGCAATGATTTTTCATTGATGGAGGTATTGCTGCATCCAGGCTGTTTTTCTGTTTTTGGGCATCTCCATGCTTTGTACAGTTTTCCGTTTTTTAAATTTTTTCTCCGACATACATACAGGCTTCCACATTCTGCACATCGTATCTTTCCGCTGCACCAGTATCTGTTGCTGTATCTGGATTTTTGTTCTAAGGTGCGGGAACGCCTCTGCAGTTCTTTCTGCGTTCGTTCCCACAGGTTCCGGTCAATAATCGGCTCATGATGATTCTTGATATAAATTTTTTCTTCCTCACCCTCATTATACTTTTTCTCATGGGTAAGGTAATTTGGCGTGATGGTCTTCTTCTGGCACAGATCTCCCACATACTTTTCATTTTTTAATACTCTTAAAACTACGGTATGCGACCAGTTATCTATTCTTTTCGGTCTCATCCCTTCTTCGGTTAATTCCCTTGCGATCACTACACAGCCTTTTCCCTCATTCGTATATTTATGAAAAATGGCTCTTACGATCCCTGCTTCCTCTTCATTGATGTATAATTTCCCCTCCCGTACATAGTACCCCAGCAGATCTCGTCCAAATACAATTCCTTTCTCCATCTGCCTGGTCTGTCCCCACCTGACACGCTCTGAAGTTTTCCTTGATTCTTCCTGGGCGATGCTGGACATGATCGTCAACCGAAGCTCTCCATCTTTATCTCTGGAATCAATGTTGTCATTAATAAACTTTACTCCTACTCCATGCTCATTTAATTTTCTCGTATAAGAAAGGGTATCTACGGTATTTCTTGCAAATCTGCTCACCTCTTTTGTCAGGATCAGATCTATTTTCCCATCCATGGAATCTTTCATCATCTGGTTGAACCCTGTCCTCTTTTTCGTCTGCGTCCCGCTGATTCCTTCATCATAATAAATTTTGACTAATTTCCATCCATCGTGTTTCCTGATATAATCTGCAAAATACTGTTTTTGATTTTCCAGTGAATTGATCTGATTTTCTCTGTCTGTGGATACTCTGGCATAGGCTGCCACCTTAAGTTCCATTTCTTCCTTAAGCTCAGATACAGGGGCATATTTCGCTTTCATAAATAATCTCTGCAATATTTTTTATATTAATATATGAAATAATGATTCACTTGTCACAAATTTATGATACTATATAGCCATTGCCATCTTTATACTCTCTTAATGTTTGCCGTTATATCCTAACACAAACTTTATAAGAAATCTGGCATACTGAACTAACTAAAGGAAAGGTAATATTTTCATGAAAACATTGATAAAAACCAGAAAACTGTCTGCCTCTCAGATTATTATGTTCAGTTTTCTGACTGTAATCTTAATAGGAAGCATACTGTTAATGCTCCCTGTCTCCTCTCGTACCGGGGAAGTGACGCCTTTTATGGATGCCTTATTTACTGCTACTTCTGCTGTATGTGTAACAGGACTGGTTGTAAAAGATACGGCAACTTACTGGTCTTCTTTTGGTCAGGCACTGATCCTGCTCATGATTCAGATTGGCGGTATGGGTGTCATTACAGTAGCAATCATGCTCTCTCTGGTATCCGGAAAAAAGATTGGACTTAAGCAGCGTCAGACTATGCAGGAAGCTATTTCTGCTCCAAAAGTGGGCGGCATTTTAAAGCTTACGAAATTTATCGTAATGGGTATGTTTTTGATCGAAGCACTTGGTGCCCTGATCTTAATGCCTGTATTTATCAGCGAAACACATTCAGGGAAGGGAATCTGGTATGCTATTTTCCATTCCATTTCCGCTTTTTGTAATGCCGGATTTGACCTGATGGGACAGAAAGCTCATTTCTCTTCCCTGACCTGGTATCAGAATAATCCTGTCGTGAACATCACCATTATGTTATTGATCATCATCGGTGGTCTGGGATTTCTGACTTGGGATGATATCGTGCGACATAAATATCATTTTCGACGATATCGCATGCAAAGTAAAGTCATCCTTACTACTTCTGCAGTATTAATTGCCTTACCGGCACTTTATTTTTTCTTCTGTGAGTACCAGAACCTTACGATTGGAAGCAGAATCTGGACATCCCTGTTTCAATCAGTCACTACCAGAACAGCAGGATTTAATACAGCAGATCTCACAGAGCTTCATGATTCAGGAAAAGTTCTGATGATCGCGCTGATGTTAGTGGGTGGTTCTCCGGGATCTACCGCCGGTGGTATGAAGACAACTACTTTTGCAGTGCTTGCAGTCTGCGTCATGACAGTCCTTCGAAGAAGAGATACCGTACATTGTTTTGGAAGAAGGATTCCAAACGATGGTATTATAAAAGCTGCATCCGTTTTACTCATGTATCTGGTTCTGTTTGTAACCGGAGGCTGCGTGATCAGCTATATTGAAGGTATTCCTGTTCTGACCGCTCTCTTTGAAACAGCTTCCGCTGTCGGTACAGTCGGACTTACTTTAGGAATTACAACACAATTAGGACTTATCTCCAGGCTCATACTGATCGGATTAATGTTCTTTGGCCGAGTGGGCGGACTGACCTTGATCTTTGCAGCAGTATCGGAGCCAGGTTTAAAGGGAAATCATTTCCCGGAAGAAAAAATTACAATTGGATAGAGATAGAACAGAAAGGAACAAAAATTATGAAATCCGTTTTAGTAATCGGCCTTGGAAGATTTGGCAGATATGTGGCAGAAAAAATGATTGAATTAAACCATGAGGTTATGGCCATCGACCATATAGAAGAAAATGTAAACAAAGTGCTTCCCTGGGTGACAAATGCCCAGATCGGAGACTGTACAGATGAAGAATTTTTAAGATCCCTTGGTGTTCGAAATTTTGACTTGTGTATTGTAGCCATCGGAGATGATTTCCAGAGTTCTCTGGAAGTAACCAGCCTTCTGAAAGAATTAGGTGCAAAGATGGTAGTATCCAGAGCATCCAGGCCAATTCACGAAAAGTTTCTTTTAAGAAATGGTGCTGACGAAGTAGTATTTCCTGAACGTCAGCTGGCAAACTGGACCGCGATCCGCTATAGTTCCGATCAGATCATGAACTATGTGGAACTTGGTACCGACTACGCCATCTATGAACTGGAACTTCCTTCTTCCTGGGTAGGAAAAACCTTGGAAACCTTGGATATCAGAAAAAAATATAATCTGAATATCCTTGGTATCCGAGATCATGGACGAATGGAAATGAATGTATCTCCCTCCACTGTTTTTCAGGAAGATATGACAATCCTGGTATTGGGAAATAAAAAAGATGTAAAGAAATATTTCCATCTTTGATCTAAACAGCAACAGGGGGAATGACCATGTTTCAGATTCTATTATTTGGAGTCGTAATATACACTTTAGTAGTTGGATTTATTATCGTCAAAATATTTTCTTCCCATCTTACTGATGAAGAAAAAAATAAAGATTGTCAAACGTTTCGTACCTGTGATAACTTAGACGATAAGAAGGAGAATCCAAGCTATGACAGAAGTAAAAACAAACCTCCGGTCAAATCATGAAGAACATATTCTGGTATGTCTTTCTTCCTCGCCGTCCAATGCAAAGATCATTCAGACTGCAGGAAGACTTGCAAAGGCCTACCATTGTAAGCTGACCGCTTTATTTGTGGAAACGCAGGAATATAAAGAATTAGACCGGAATGATATTGAACGTCTACAGACAAATATTCGACTTGCAAAGGAACAGGGTGCATTTCTCGAACAGGTCATTGGGGAAGATATTCCCTATCAGATTTCAGAATTTGCCAGACTTAACGGCATTACACAGATTGTCGTCGGGAGAAGCAATGTATCAGGGGGATACCTGATACACAGACGAAGCCTGACGGACAAACTGATTTCCTACCTTCCGGACATGCAGATCTACATTATTCCGGATGGCGATATTGAAAAAAACTATCAGCGTAAAGAACGAAAGAAGCTGCATAAGGTATTTTCTATCAGCGATTTACTGAAAACTACAGCAACTCTTGGAATGGCAACAGGCTTAAGCCTGTTGTTGTACTCTCTGGGATTTACGGATACGAATGCGATCACCGTTTACATTTTTGGAGTGCTTGTCATTTCTGTGATTACAAACCATATGTTTTACCGTGTGGCAGCTTCTGTTGCCAGTGTGATCATTTTTAATTATTTTTTTACAGAGCCTCGTTATACCTTTTGGGCCTATGACATCGGCTATCCCATGACCTTTCTGGTCATGTTTCTGGCATCTCTTCTGACAGGAACCCTTGCGGGAAAATTAAAACGTCTGGCACAACAGGCTGCACAGCAGGCCTACCGTACAAAAGTACTCCTTGATACAAACCAGGCTCTGCAGAAAGCTGACAGTAAGGATGGCATCTGGCAGACAACCAGGATACAATTAGAAAAACTGACCGACCGCAAAGTCGATCTTTATATTTCTGATAATATGGATATTGCGAAGCTTCTTAAGGAAAAAGCAGGTTCCGATGAGCAATGCCTCGCTGTAAGAAATGGCGATACAATCTACGGTGCAGTAGGAATCCATATTACAGAAGAACCCATGGATGTTTTTGAAAACAGTATCGTTCTTTCCATTCTTGGAGAATGTGCACTTTCTCTGGAAAATGAAAAGAATTTACGTGAAAAGGAACAGGCTGCGGTTTTAGCAGAAAATGAACAGTTTCGGGCAAATCTTCTGCGTATGATTTCTCACGACCTGCGCACTCCTCTGACATCCATATCCGGAAATGCCAGTAATTTAATGTATAATGGTGTTTATTTTGATGAGCAGACCAAAAAACAGCTCTATACCGACATTTATGATGATTCCATGTGGCTGATCGGTCTGGTGGAAAATCTTCTGTCTGTCACCAGACTGGAAGGCCAAGGTATAAGGTTACAGGCAAATGTGGAACTTCTGGAAGAAATCATAACGGATGCCTTACAGCATCTCGACCGCAGAAAAGATCTTCATACTATCAAATTTGTAAATGAAGATGAGTTTCTCATGGTAAAAGTGGATACCAAACTGATCACTCAGGTAATGATCAATCTTGTGAATAATGCTATTAAATATACTCCCACAGGCTCAATCATTACGATTACAATTTTCAGGAGACAGA
>JBJEMC010000104.1:0-2411 GCA_051879475.1 Muricoprocola sp.
GGCAATACATGTCTGGCACCATTTTTCCTCTTAATGAATATCTTTCCTGGTATATTTCAGATATGCGGCAAGGATTCCGATTACACAAATTATGATACCAATACCCACCATGGTTCCGTTCAATGTTCCATTTGTCACGATATAGGAACCTTCACAATATCCAAAAGGTGTAATATATTGCAGGAACTTTGCTGTATCCGTAATGTTGGCAATTAAGTTCAAAAAGTACATGATAGTTGCAATTCCAAGTCCAACTCCTAAACTTCCCTTTCTCATAAAAGCGGAAATTCCGAAACAAATGCCGGCCAGTTCCAGTTGTAGAATGTAGTAAGCCAGGTGAAGTAAATTTAATTCTTTCCAGGGGATTGCCTCGCCAACAATTGCTATAGAAGCAATGGATATCACATAGATGATCAGATTCATTGCTGTAATTTCACAAAAGACAGCGATCAGTTTTTCACTCAGAATACGTGCCCGGCTTATGGGATGGGCCAGTAAAAATTCAGCGGTTCGATCCTTTTCTTCCTTGCTCAGGATTCCCACTGCACACATTGCTGCATAAAATGCCCCGCCCAGTCCTAATATATTTCCACATTCGATGGCATAAAATCCAATCAATGTGCCAAAGTTCAGTACATCCATCCCGAAGGCAGCGGTAAAAGCTCCCATGGATGAAAACAACTTACTTACTCCTTCCATTTCTCCTTTCATCTCAGGGAAAAGAAAGATACAGATCACCATGAGAAAAACGATGGATCCTGTCCAGATGAAAAAAGATGTCTTTCCTTGCCGAAGTTCATGTTTCACAATCGTCATATCTACTCATCCCCTTTCTGATAATAATGCAGGAAAATCTCTTCCAGATCCGGCTCCAGGATACTCAGGTCCGATATTTGCCCGCCGACGAGCCTTTGCAACAGTTGATGGATATCTCCACTGTACAGGAAACTGACCGTTCCATCCTGCTGCTTCTTATCCCGGATTCCCTCCAGACCTGTCAGATTTACCGTTCCTCGCAGAGACACCCGTTTTGCATTTGTTTTCGATAACGCCTCCACGCTGTCGCAGACAATGATGCTGCCCTCTCGGATGATTGCAGCCCGGGTACAATTATGCTGTACCTCTGACAGGACATGGCTGGAAAGAAATACTGTAGTACCCTTTTGATTGCGTTCCCGAAGGATATCAAAAAATTCCTTCTGCATCAGGGGATCCAGTCCTCCCGTAGGCTCATCGAGAATCAGAAGTGCCGGATTACTTTGCAGAGCGCACACAATAGCCACCTTTTTTCGGTTTCCGAAAGATAATTCATCCACTTTTCGGGATGTGTCCAACTGCAGACGTTCACAGAGTTCCTTTGCTTCCCTGGTGCAGTCTTTTTTTCGCAGATCGGCAGAGAGCTTTAATACATCCTTCACTTTCATTCCGGGGTAAAATACCGCTTCTGAGGGCAGGTAACCTATCTCATGCAGGATTTTTTCTTTTTCCACTGCAATATCTTTTCCAAAAATATACGCCTTTCCGGAAGACGGTGAAATAAGGCCCAAAAGTGTGCGGATGGTAGTGGATTTTCCCGCACCATTTGGTCCGATAAATCCGAATACTTCGCCTTGCTCAACAGACAGGCTCAGATTAATAATCCCCCGGGATTTTCCATAATACTTTGTTAGATTTTCAATTCTGATTGCTTCCATATTTTTCCCTTTCCTGACGCACTTTCTGCGTCAATAATGGTAGATTTGGAAGTTCACTTCCAAACTTCCACTCTTTCCGAAGATATACGCTTTTCCAAAATTCTATCAGCCTGGTAAATCCTTTTTCCATCTCTGCACACTTATCCCAAAGAAACAGATACAGTTCCTTCTTATTACGAAAATAATAAAACAGCAGGAATTTGCTGATTCCTGCCGAATCGGCAATCTCACTCATCGGACTGTTTTTATAGGAATTTTGTGAAAAGGCCCGATATCCTGCATTGATGATTGCTTGCTGCTTCTCCATGGGCAGGGCAGAAAACGCTCGTTCATTATAGCACCTCCATTAACCGATTCGGTCAAATATATTCTAAATCGGTTGACCGATTTTGAGAAGAGCCATACGCAAAAAAGCTGGTTTCTTTGCCAGCTTTTTTATTTGCATTATAACAGAACATCCTCTTATGTTTTTCAAATGTTTTCAGCCTTGATTATGCTTCTTTTTAGCCTCCAGATATTTCTCATAAGGCTCTTTCAGTTTCTCACAGGCTTCTTTTGCAGAAATCTGTAAACTTTCCGATATGTTTTCTACATATTCAATCAGTTTTTTTTCTGCTGCTTCTTCCGCTGCTTCTTCTCTTTGTACTTCCATGTCAGTCTCGTAGCTGTATTCGTCTAATAGCAAATTGATCACCTCTCCGCTCTTTCTCGATAAAT
>JBJEMC010000105.1:0-2402 GCA_051879475.1 Muricoprocola sp.
GATTGGGATGAGATATGAAGATTCAATGGTAAAGGTAGCGGACGATATTGTCCGGGAGCAGAGGGCAGATAGTAAAGCCAGGAGTAAAACACAGAAATGGCATGATGAGTATGCCACTTTGAAATTCTTTCGATTGATTTGCAGAAATGTTGGCAATCTGCGTGAGGGAGAAATTCAGCGCTTGATATGGAAACTGAAACAATCCGATAAAGAAGCTGTTGAGAAACATTTGAAAGGCTATGTGTGGGAATTCAATTATGAAAAAATGTATTCTATATTGACAGAGAATCCTGTCTGCGAGAAAGTCTGCCAGAAAAATGGATATTCCAGCTGGTATCATCTGATCAACCGCTATTGTGCAGAAGATTGTTAGAATGTGTTGGTTGTACGTGTGGTTGGTAATAAATAATTTGTAGAAAGAAATTGTGATTAGTTCTGTAGAACGATAACTTGTTTTGCGGCTTCTGTATATCAGGACAGACCATAGTTATACTAACTTTAGACCGAAAAATAGTTCTAAAGGAGGTGCTGCGATGGATCTGAAAGCTGTAGGACAGAGAATTAAGATGGCAAGGGAAGCAAAAGGTCTGACACAGGAAGATTTGGCTGCCATGGTGGAATTGAGTCCGACACATGTAAGCGTGATTGAGCGAGGATTGAAAGCTGCAAAACTGGACACGTTTGTTGCGATAGCTAACGCTCTGGAAGTTTCTGCAGATTCACTTCTGATAGATGTTGTGGCACATTCTGTAACAGGAGTAACGAATGAATTATCAGAAATGATCGGGAAACTTCCGAAAGAAGAGCAGAAAAAAATTATCAAAGCGGTCAGGATATTAACAGAATAAAACTTTTATTAAGAAGGGCGGAGGTCCTTCTTTTTTTGCGGTTTTTGTCGTTATTTGTTGGTCGAATAGGGATTATGTATTTACATGATCTATGCTATAGTAGGTCTATAGAACAAATACTAATTCAGAAGAGGAGGAGTAAAATGAACGGTAAAAATATTTTTGGAAAAGTTGCAGAAAAATACCACACTACGCCTGAAGAGGTGTATGATGAGATTCAGAAAGCGATTATTGACGGATTTAATAATCCAAATCCAGATGTGCAGGCAGAATGGAATAAGGTTGCTTGTAAAGGGGAGTATCCAACCCCAGAGGAAGTAATCGCCTATGCGATGGAGACATTAACGGCAGGACGGAGAGGATAAGTAAAGTGAAATTAAAAAAATCAAAGCTGTTATATTTATTGGTAGCAATGCTCCTGGTTTCGGGTTGTGGTCAAAAACATAAAGAAGGAGAACCTGATGTGATCAGCAGCATAAAAACCAATCGGGATGAAATCCTGACTGTGGTTGCAAATAGAGACAAGATTGAAGATAAAGAAAAATTTGCAAATCTACTTATAGAAAAATGTAAAGACAATTCTTTTCAGTCCGTCAAGTTTTCCATGGACAACGGTTATGCAACAAGTCTGGATATCAGTGTATATTACTGGAGGGATGAGATAGAAGGACAGGATCCGGTGATGGTAGTAGAATACAAACCTGTTGAATGGGGAAAAGATTATGATATTATGCAGGATCCGGATAAGTTTGAGTTATATATAGATGGCGAATTGATTGAATAATTACGAACGGTGCATAGACAAATAGTAGTCTGTGTGCCGTTTTTTTATCGTGTGAACTTTTCAGGGTAAAATATGTACGATTATCTCTTTGTAATGAACTTTTGCTATCTGATTGCGGACACTTTCTGAACTTTGCTCTGATACAATGAGTATGCTGATGAAAGAAGGTATAGATAACTGAATATAATTTAAGAGACGTAAGCCTCAGTAGTGAAAAAGACTACTGGGGCTTTTTTTCGTGCCTGAATTTCTCAGCCAATACCTGCAGGTGTTACCTGGCAGAGATCATTGGAGCAGGCATGAAACAGATAAGAGGACCGCCTTCTGAATTTGAAGCTGGAAAACAAATTTCAAATTCAGGAGGACGGATATGTATATAGAACATCCATATAAATACGACGGAAAATTTTATGCAAATGTAGACGGAAAGATGATTGAGATCACGAAGGAAGTGGCTTATGCCATGAATAATTTTTATCGAAGCAGCCAGCCGAGAAAAGTTGCAATCAAAAATGAGAAAGGCGAGATTGTAGAGAAGAAAATACGGGAAATTCCTTATAGCGAAACACAAGGTTTAGATTGTGAATTTACCATTGAGGACTTTCCAGACTACAACTGTGACGTAGAAGATACTGTGATCAGCAGTGTGGAGAGGCAGGATATTCATAGGGTGATCGAGCGGCTGGATGCAGAAGAACGGATGATTATTTACGGTATTTATTTTGAAAATAAAACACAAGTGCAGTTGGCAAAAATCATGGGAGTATCAC
>JBJEMC010000106.1:0-12027 GCA_051879475.1 Muricoprocola sp.
ATCTGAGGCCCTGTCAAAAGCATCCTCCAGTTTTCCCATCTTTCCAAACCCCGCAATCATTCCCACAATACAGAGAACGATCATCAGAGCCAGAAAGACGAAATTATAAATCATTGTCTGGATCTGTCCTCCGCTGACAAACCAGGTAAACCCTATACAGGAAAGGATTACCAGTATCAGCAATACTTTATCTGATAGTTTTTTTCCCATCTTTTCCTCCTTCATGACGCACTTGCTGCATCAATAATGGTAGATTTGGAAGTTTCCTTCCAAACTCCTTCTCCTTTTTTAAACGTCTTCTATCTGCCAATCAATCGGTTCCAAACCATTTTGTTTCAGATACTTATTCGTTCTGCTAAATGGTCTGCTGCCAAAAAAACCTCTGTAGGCTGATAAAGGACTTGGATGTGGCGCTTCCAAAATCAAATGCTTCGGATTAGTGAGCATGGATTTCTTCATCTGGGCAGGCTTTCCCCAGAGAATAAATACCATTGGTCGATCCTGCTCATTCAGGATACGGATCGCTGCATCTGTAAATTCTTCCCATCCGATTCCCCTGTGGGAATTTGCCTGATGCGCCCTGACTGTCAGCACCGTATTTAGCAGTAATACTCCTTGCTTTGCCCATTTTACCAGATATCCATTATTGGGGATCTTACATCCACAGTCGTCCTGCAGTTCCTTATAAATATTCATCAGAGATGGCGGAATCTCCACATCCGGCTTTACAGAAAAGCAGAGCCCATGTGCCTGTCCCTCCTCATGATATGGATCCTGTCCCAGTATCACTACTTTTACCTCACTTAAAGGAGTAAAGGCAAAAGCATTAAAGATATCATCTGCCGGAGGAAAAATCTGTCTGGTACGATATTCCTCATTTACTGTGACATATAATTTTTTATAATATGGTTTTCCGAATTCTGGTTTTAAAGGAATCAACCAGTCATTTGAAATCGGTGGCATCTTTTTCTCCTTTTATACTAACACTTAATTGTGACCTAAATGTGAAAACATTGTTTGTTGTAACAAAGTTACAATCTCACAGAAACCCCTCTGTCACGCAGATACTTCTTCACCTCATTGATTTCCAGTTCTTTGTAATGGAATAAAGAAGCTGCCAGGGCTGCATCTGCCTTTCCTTCTGTCAGTGCATCATAAAAATGCTCCATGGTACCTGCACCGCCGGATGCAATCACAGGAACAGATACCGCCTCTGCAATTGCTCTTGTCAGTTCCAGATCATATCCTGCCTTGGTGCCGTCACAGTCCATACTGGTTAACAGAATCTCCCCTGCTCCCAGTTCACAGACCTTAGCGGCCCATTCCACTGCATCAATTCCTGCATCAATACGACCGCCATTTTTATAAATATTCCAGCCACTTCCATCTTCTCTTCGTCTGGCATCAATAGCGACCACGACACACTGGCTTCCGAATTTATCCGCTGCTTCACTGATCAGTTCAGGGCGATTGATTGCTGCAGAATTTACAGAAATCTTATCTGCCCCTTCTCTAAGCAGCACTTTGAAATCTTCTACGGTACGGATACCACCCCCTACCGTAAATGGGATAAATACTCTTTCTGCCACTTTACGCACCATGTCAACTACGGTATTTCTCGCATCTGAAGAAGCCGTAATATCCAGGAATACTATCTCATCTGCTCCCGCTTTATCATAAGCTGCCGCGATCTCCACCGGATCTCCTGCGTCACGCAGATTTACAAAATTTACTCCTTTTACGACTCTTCCGGCATGTACATCCAGGCAGGGAATAATTCTCTTGGTAAACATCTTATGACTCCTCCCCTATTTTCGCAAAATTCTTTAAAATCTGCAGACCTACCTCGCCACTTTTTTCCGGATGGAACTGGCAGGCAAAAAGATTTCCTTTTTCCACGGATGCATGGATATTCACCACATACTCTGTAGAGGCTTTTACAATTTCTTTTTCCTCTGCTTCCAGATAAAAAGAATGGACAAAATATACATAAGAATTTTCTTCTATTCCTTCAAATAAACGTCCTTTATGGTCAAATTTCAAAGAGTTCCAGCCTATATGAGGAACCTTCCATCCCTGATCATCCGGAATCTTCCTGATCGTCCCTTTTAATAATCCAAGACCCTTCACTCCCGGACTTTCTTCACTGCTTTCAAATAATAACTGCAGACCCAGACAAATTCCAAGGAACGGAATCTGCTTTTCCACCGCAGTATGTATCACACTGACCAGATCATATTCCTGAAGATTTTTCATGGCATCCCCAAAAGAGCCTACCCCAGGAAGAATCAACTTATCTGCGGATAAAATCTCCTCTTTATCTCTTGTGATCACAGCATCTTCTCCGAGATACTGTAATGCCTTTAATACACTTTTTAAATTCCCTGCATCATAATCAATAATCGCTATCATAGGTCTTATCCTCCATACAGAGTTATTTTACACGTTTCACCGAAATTTGTCGAGAAAAAATCCCGCAGAACTTCTGTACCACGGGATTTTATTTTTGTATGAAAGTGATTATTATTTCACTGCAAGCATTACATCTTGGAATATCCATAGCTGTTTACAATGGCATCGATCTTATTTCCCTGCTTACACAGCGGACATTCTGTAGCATGATAGGTTGTATAAGACGGAATATCCTCCGGACCGAATAAGGAATTTATCTTTATTCCATCTACCTCATCAATCGCACTGAACAATGCTGCTGCTCCTTCTACTATACCACCATAATAACGGATACATTCTACCGCTCTCTTCACCGTAATACCTGTTGTTGCCGTTGCAAGACACAAAAGCACATGCTTGTTCTGAATCATGGCCTGCATATTGTCACGGAAAATCAATTGTCCGCCTGTATGAACCTCAGGAGAAACAATGTACATTGTCTTATGTGAGTTAATAGACATGATACCATTTCTTGTCAGTTCATCTGCAAGGTAAGCTCCGATGATCTCACATCCATCCATACAAACAATCGTATCAATATAAGTAGAAGATTCATATGCTCTTGCAAGAATCTTTGCAGCCGCTTCTGATTCGCTTTTACGAGATTTCAAAAATGTCATATCAACATAGTAATTGATATGGGAATGAGTAGTAGCAAAATGTCCGGGTATTACTCTGAGAACCACATTATTATTTGCCTTCGACATAATTCTTTGTACTCTTGTTTCCATATTCGTACCCCCTTATGGTTTTGTTTCTTTGAGCAAATTATACCATAAAAAAGCAGCAAATCAATCTTTTTTGTTCATTTTTATTAAGAAATCCACTGTATTTTCTGAGATACAAAGTCCTTTTTCCTGAATTTCTTCCGGTAATTGTGCCAGTTTACTATGAATTCTCACAATTTTTGCCTTCTGGTTAAACATAACCAATCTCTCAAAGGGCATTCTGATTACAGAAGGATACTTCATTCCTACACCAAGTTCAAGAATCAAAAGCTTCTTTCCAATGGTAGAAGAAAGCCAGTTCATATAATATTGCCACTGAGGCAGATATTTTGACTCATCATAATCCGGATCTGTCACAACATTTCCCTGTGCTTCACTTCCACATGGGGCTACGATAAAAAAGTCATTCAGATTCGACTGATAAATAAGATCATCGGTATTTACCGTTACGGCAAACCAGGGCTTTCCCTGTATCATTTCTGCAAGGATATTATAAGCCTGTACAATTTTCTCCTCCGGACGTTTTTCTCTGGAAAATTCATCCCCGGTTCCAATCAATACCATGTCGGCTTCTTTTATCAGTTCTTCTATTGCTTCTTTCTCCTTTGTCTCGCTCATTTTCCATATCCTTTCAGTTTTATCGTTACTGTTCACGTGCGTTCCAGTAACAGTGGCACCTGAACTGTAACGTTTTATCCGTTATTAACTCTCATATCCATCCAGTTCAAACCAGAAGGTAACCCCATCTGTTTCATTTCTCACACCGAAATCCTGATGATGGGAATCCATAATGGCCTTAACGATAGACAGACCTATGCCGCTCCCCCCATATTCTCTTGTTCTTGCCTTATCTACCTTATAAAACTTGATCCACACTTTATCAAGATCCTCTTCAGGAATATGGGAACCTGTATTATATACGCTGACACGCACCTTTTTCTCGATTCGTTCTATGGTGACCCGAATCAGATTTTCCCCGGAAACGTGATTCAATGCATTGCTGATGTAATTTGTAACGACTTCTTCTATCTTAAATTCATCTCCCCAGGCATATATATCCTCATCATGAGGGAACTGTAAATCTGCTCCCTTCTGCTGCGCAAATACCTGCTGAGACTGCAATACTCCCTGTACCAGCTCTGTCAGATTAAAATATTCCATATTGACTACATCATTTCCAAACTCTAACTGATTCAAGGTAAGAAGCTTACGCACCATGGTATTCATCTTTGCTGCTTCATCTATGATAACGTCACAGTAAAAGGCTCTGCTTTGCTCATCATCATTGACACATTCCTGGAGTCCTTCTGCATATCCCTGTATTAACGCAATCGGCGTTTTCAGTTCATGGGATACGTTAGAAAGGAATTCTTTTCGCATTTCATCTACCTGGATTTTCTGCTCCAGATCATTTTGCAGTTCATTATTGGCAGTCTTCAACTCAGAAATCGTTTTCTCCAGAATCTCGGACATCTGATTAAAATTTTCACCCAATTGTCCGATTTCATTTTTACCGCCACTTTGATATTTTACATCAAACTCCAGATTCGCCATCCTCTTTGAAATCTGTGTTAATTCAAGGATTGGATCGGAAATCTGCTTGGAAATGATCCATACCATAATAATGGCAACAAAAATTCCGGCAAAAATAATATAGGCTGTAAATTGATTCGAGATCCTGACATTATCCTTAATGGACTGGATTGGATTTCTCATAAGGAAATAGCATCCCGTATCCAGCACACCCCAGGCTTCCAGATATTCCATCTTCGCAACAGAATCTTTGCACCTCTGTATGCGATAGGTATCTGTCTCCAGCAAAACCTCCTGTTTATCTTGTTCAGACCGGAAGCCAAAAAGATATCCTTCTACACGTGCTCTCATCAAGCGGCTGTCCTGGGATTCATATACGGCAATAAACCCGCCAGCCGTATCCGGCCACAAAACCGTCATCTCCACATTATTTGTGCCACTGATAGCCAAAAACTCATCCTCAAAAGCCTCTGTCTGATAATCAGCCAGATCCTTATATTCATTTACATGCTCATAGATTTTGATCAAAGCATTTTCCTTCTGATAAATGTAATATTTTTCCAGGAAAAAATTATTGATCAGTAAATTTGACATTAACAGTACAAGAATCAGCCCGATAAAGGATATGGTTAGCTGCCGTTTAATGGAATGTTTCTTCATCATTTCACCTCAAACTTATAGCCCATTCCCCAAATCGTCACAATATAATTTCCCTGCTCTCCAAGCTTACTGCGAAGTTTCTTAACATGGGTATCAATGGTTCTGGCATCCCCATAGTAATCATAATTCCATACACTGTTCAGAATCTTCTCTCTGGAAAGCGCAATTCCCTGATTCTCCATAAAATATTCCAGCAGTTCAAATTCCTTATAACTCAATTCAATCGGCTTGCCTGCCACCGTCACTTCATAAGCTGATTTATTCATAACGATTTCTCCTGCCGTAATAATATTATCCGAAGCAAGCTGATTTGTCCTTCTAAGTATCGCCTCCACTCTGGCAACCAGAATCTTCGGGCTAAAGGGTTTGGAAATATATTCATCTACTCCCAACTCAAATCCCAGAAGTTCATCTCTCTCATCACCTTTGGCAGTCAGCATAATAATCGGAACATCTGACCGTTCTCTGATCTCTCTACATACCTGCCATCCATCCATCTTCGGCATCATAACATCCAGGATTACCAGCGCGATATCTTTTACAGAAAAAAAGGTATCTACTGCCTGCATCCCATCTTCTGCTTCAAGAACTATAAAATCTTTTCTCACCAGAAAGTCCTTGACCAGCTTTCTCATTCTGCTCTCATCGTCTACTACAAGTACTTTTAATTTATCCATAAAAATGTAACCTCCGCAGAGAAATATTTAACTTGAAAATAATCATAGCATTTATCTGTGTTTTTCCTGTGAAATCTATGGAAAAAAGCATTGTCAAATAACATATTGTTATCAGACAATGCTTTTTAGTGGAGCTGAGGGGAATCGAACCCCTGTCCGAAAGCCTATTCATCGCGGCATCTCCCATCACAGTCGCTATTTTGACATTCCCTCCGTCAGACACCTAACGACAGGTTCCTGACTTTAGTAGCTTCATAAAATCTTCCAACTCCGCAAAGCTTTGGAGATGGAGTGCCCCGCAGGTTTTGATGCCGGTTACTTAAGCAGCGGGTTGCTTAAGGCCGACAGCAGCCAATTAGGCTGCGCAAGCGTAATCTACGTCTGCGTTTATATTTAATTTCCGGTTTACTATGCGGTCCCGGCCCGCAGATGGCTTCCTCGATTGCAAAACCCCCGTCGAAACCAGTACAACCCCAAAAGCTGTATGGCTCGCAGACATTTGCACAATTGCTATTGTAGTCTATTTCATTTTGCCCGTCAAGCCCTTTTCTTATACACAGTTTCTGTTTTTTATTTACTGAGTTATAAAAGCATACTCTTCTGAAACTTCTCAATCAAACTTTGCGGAATATTCAATCCCTCGCGCAAAAATGTGTCTGAATCTTTATATTGCTCCTCTATGGCCGAGAATGCCTCTTTTAAATATTCTTCTTTTGCCAGGAACATATCCCGTATCGTTGCAGCTTCTGCTTCGGTCTTGCCGGCAGCAAGTATCATCTGATAATATCTTTCTGCTTTCTTTTCATTTACCTGGTTTGTCAGCATATAATCTTCCATAATTGTACTGCGCTGCACACCAAGAGCAAGAAGCAATACTGCTGAAAGCAGTCCGCATCTGTCTTTTCCTTCCGTACAATGCCATAATACACTACCTTTTGAAAAGTCATGTTCCATTACACACCGCGCTGCTTTTCCAAGATTTTGTCTGCAGGATTCCTTTGTTACCATCTGGCGGTATAGCTGTCCCATCTTTGGAATAGACGCAAGGATCTGTTCTTTACTAAGACTTTTTTCATGTGAGATACCGGCTACACTTTCATCAAAAATCGGAATAGACAGATACTCTACATCTGGTATGGACACATCCGGTTTCTCGTTTCGTTCCATCTCTGTCCGCAAGTCAATAATTTTTGCAATATGATATTGTTCCTGCAGAATGCTCTTGTCTTTTTCTGTTGCCTCTGCCAGGTTTGCGGAGCGAAGCAGAAGCCCGGAAGATACAACACTCCCCTGCGCCGTTTTCAACCCGCTCAAATCTCTGGCATTCAATATTTTCTCAAATGCAATGATTCTATTGTTCATTTTTATTTCAATAGCCTTCCTCTAATTATATTTACTCTTTGCATGAAATATAATACCGCAAAGATACCCTCTCATGCAATGGGATATTTTGTTTTAATTTCTTGAAACAAATGCCCCAATTCTGTATAATATTTTTAACACTAACAAAAAACTTAGCGAAAAAATTCAAAGGAGGATACTTATGAACAAGAAACATATTTCCTTCCTGGCAGGTACTTATCTCCTGTTCCTTGCTACAGGCTTTTCTGCTGCTGCAGCTGTTCCTGAAACCACGGCATCAAAAGCATATGATTCTGCTGTGGATATCCGGCAGTCATTAGATGGAATCGACGTATCTGTAGTGGAATATACTGTAGTTCCTGATGTGAAAGAAAATGCGGAAAAAAAGATATCGCTGAAAGCTTCCGGCTTAAAGGATCTGGAGCATCTGACTGTCTCTATTTCGATTGAAACCTCAGAGGGAACCAAGGAACAGTTTTATAAAGGTGGATATTTCTTTGATGACCAATCCGGGGAAAAAATCAAATACGCTGCCAAACCTGAAGAAATGCTGGAAATCATAAATTATTACGTTTATACAGATCTGGATTCCAGCAAACTTGCAGCACTGGATGAAGAGGACGGAACTTATTATTTTACTGCTACAGAAGAATCTCTGGGAACTTATATTGATAAGATTCTTGAAGGCGTACAATCTGAGCATCAGATGAAATTAGTGACATTACAGGGAACTGTAAAAACAGACGAAAACAATCAAATTACCAGACAGCGTCTACAGACCGTATATACGATCAAATCCGGTGATACCCCTCAAACGGTTACTTCTAATACCATCACCACCTATCACAATCCCGGACAGAAAGTAACTGTGGAACTTCCGGATCTTTCTGAATACAAGGTTCAGAATAAAAAAGAATCCTTAGTTGAGATCACCGAAAAATATCAGACCGTATATGCCACAGCTGATGTCAATGTCCGGGCACAGAACAACGTAACTGCAACAGTACTGGGCGGTATCAGTGCCGGAGGCAGCATGGAGCAGACCGGATTTACCAGCGACGGCTGGATCCAGATTGATTACAATGGTACACGAGCTTATGTCTGCGCAGATTATGTCAGCGAGATCAAGCCAATTATCGTGAAATCCATGAGTGGAACCATGTATGCCACAACAGATGTTTTTGTCCGGGATAAAGCCGGTTCAGAGGGCACGATTCTTGGTTCTCTTGCTCTGGGAGAAGGCGTTGAAGTAACAGGCTATACAAACAACAACTGGATTCGTGTAAAATATCTTGGTCATCTCGGTTACGTATACCAGAGTTATCTGACCTGGGATCAGCCGGTTACAGCTATGGGCGGCAATATGTATGTCATCAGCGAATTCGCCAATATCAGAGAGTACTACTCTACCGACAGTGAAATCTGCGGCACCCTTTCTTACGGAGACGAGGTTGTAGTTACAGGATATTCTTCCAACAACTGGATCCGGGTCAGATACAACGGAATCACCGGATTCATCTATGGAGATCTGCTTTCCTGGACATCCCCCTATCAGGAATCGATCTTTGAAGATACGATTTACCTTCCGGATGAAAACTCCGAGTCAGATGCCGAACCATCTGTAAAACAGGCCTATGGTGTACTGGTATCCTTTGGTACAAGCACCATAACCGTGGCATGTAACAACGGACGGACGATCCATCTGATCAAAGATGACCTCTGTGTCATGAATGCTCCGGATGGAATCTACGTTGGTCAGTCTGTATCCATCGTTTATTCTTATGATGAAGGAAGCGGAATGTATCTGCTTCAGTCCCTGGATGCTTTTTAGAAACTATTGTATTAAAAATGGCGTCAGATGTAAGGTCTGACGCCATTTTCCTGTACTTAATATAAGTTTTTTACTTTAAATTCTTTCTCTGCTTCTCTTCTCTGGTCTTTCTTTGCAATGTCCTGCCGTTTATCATACAGTTTTTTACCACGTGCAAGACCAATCTCTACTTTCACAAGGCTCCCTTTAAAGTAAACCCGAAGAGGAACCAGGGTCATACCTTTTTCTTTGATCTTCCCCATCAATTTATTGATCTCATAACGATGCATCAGCAGTTTGCGAGGTCTGAGGGGATCTTTATTAAAGATGTTTCCTTTCTCATAGGGACTGATATGCATGCCATATATGATTACTTCCCCGTTTTCAATACGGACAAAGGCCTCTTTGATGCTGCATTTTCCCATACGAAGAGATTTTACTTCTGTACCCGCCAGAGAAATGCCTGTCTCATAGGTATCTTCGATAAAAAAATCATGATAAGCCTTTTTATTATTTGCCACTAATTTTGTAGTCTGTGTTCCCATCTCTACTCTCCTGAAATACAAAAATCTATCGTCCGAAGTGCTTTATCTGCATCAAGAACCTTTACTTTCACAGTCTGTCCCATCCGGTAAACCTTGCCGGTATCTATGCCATACATTTCATACTTTGTTTCATCAAAATAGTACCTGTCGTCATACAGATTGCTGACATGAACCATACCTTCCACTGTATTTGGCAGTTCCACATAGAATCCATACGTATTCATACCGGAGATGACTCCCTCAAAGGTCTCTCCAATATGCTTGATCATAAATTCTACTTTCTTCATCTTATCTACTTCACGCTCCGCTTCCTCTGCACGGCGTTCTGTCTTACTGGACTGCTCTGCCACCTGGGGCAAAATAGAATCATAATGTTTGATTCTGTCTTCCGTTAATCTTCCTCTTAAATTCTCCTTGATGATACGGTGGATCTGAAGATCCGGATAACGGCGGATTGGTGAAGTAAAATGACAATAATACTTTGCCGCCAGGCCAAAATGACCGGTACACTCTACTGTATACTTTGCCTGCTTCATAGATCTTAAGGTCAGTCTGCTGATCAGATTCTCCTCTGGGGAATCTTCGATCCTGGCCAGAAGCTTCTGCAATTCTTTTGGATGGATTTTTTCCTTAAAGCCCTTCATTCCATAACCAAAATTCGCAATAAAGATAGCCAGCTGCTGAATCTTCTCCGGATCGGGAGTATCATGAGTACGGTAAACAAAAGGAAGCTCCTGCCAGAAATAATCTTCCGCCACGGTTTCATTTGCCAGAAGCATGAAATCTTCAATGATCTTTGTTGCAACATTCCTTTCATAAGGCTTGATTTCCAAAGGCTTTCCTTTTTCATCCAATATGATCTTCGTTTCAGGAAAATCAAAATCGATGGAACCACGTTTTCTTCTTTTTTCTCTCAAAACAGAGGCAAGTTTTTCCATTTCCTGGAACATAGGAACCAGATCCTGATATACCGTACATTCTATTTCATCTTTGTCTTCCAGAATCTTCTTCACACTGGTATAAGACATTCTTTTGTCCACATGAACCACTGTCTCAGCAATTCTATGAGATATTACATCTCCCTTTTCATTGATATCCATCAGACAGCTAAGGGCAAGTCTGTCTGTTCCCTCATTTAAAGAGCATATTCCATTGGAAAGTGCATGGGGAAGCATGGGAATTACCCGGTCTACCAGATAAACACTGGTGCCTCTTTTTAATGCTTCACGGTCTAATGCACTGTTTTCCTGAACATAATTGGTAACGTCCGCGATATGCACTCCAAGATGCCAGATTCCCTTTTCATCCTTTGACAGAGACACTGCATCATCCAGATCTTTCGCATCTTCTCCGTCAATGGTAACCATCTGAAGATCTCGAAGATCCAACCGGCCCTGCATATCAGCTTCGCTTACTTCCTTTGCAACTCTTTCCGCCTGATTCAGTACCTTTTCCGGGAATTCCAGGGGAAGCTCGCAGGCATATACCACAGAAAGAATATCTACCCCAGGATCATTCTTATGTCCCAGTATCTGCACTACTTTTCCTTCTGGTTTTTTCGTGTCACTGCCATAATCCGTCAATTCCACCAGTACTTTGTGTCCATCCACAGCCCCTTTGGACCGCTCAATGGGAATAAAGACATCCTTTGTAAATCTGGCATTGTCCGGCACCACAAATCCAAAATTCTTACATTTTTCAAAAGTACCAACAATCTGCGTAATTTCATGCTTCAGAATCTTTGTAATGATTCCTTCCTGACGTTTGCCGCGCTTTCCGGGAATAATCTCAACTTCCACAGTATCATGGTGAATCGCATTATTCACTCCCGTCTCAGGAATGAAAATATCTTCCTCTCTTCCTTCGATCTCAACAAAACCAAATCCACGGTTATTTCCAATAAAAGTACCCGTCAAGACCTGACGTTCCGCCTTTTTGTACTTTCCGCGCTTATTGATTTCAATCTTGCCCTCCATCTGCAGTTCTTCCAGAATGGCCTCTAGTTCCGGACGGTCTTCTTTGGAAACCTGCATAAGAATCGCAATCTCTTTTACTTTCATCGGAATATAATGTTTATCACATATTAAATTGTAAACAATTTCTTTACGTTTTTCGAACATCGTACTCAAATGACTATCACCTCACAAACTATTCAATATGAAAAAAACACTCTTGTGTTCCTATCACAAGAGTGTCTCACCATTAAAAATTGTTACTGTTCACGTGCGTTCCAGTAACGATGAAAAAGCCATGCAAAATCA
>JBJEMC010000107.1:0-2353 GCA_051879475.1 Muricoprocola sp.
TCATACTCTCTTGGACGGATGGAATTAAAACGCTCATTGTAGATCTTACAGAGGTTTTCCCTCCGGGTCTGGTCTTTGAAGATCCAGTCCTTAAAGGCTTCTTTTATAGCATCCTGCTTTTGCACAGCCAGCATGGTTTCCTTCTTGTTCAGCACACGGGATTCGCTTCCATCCGGATTGTCTACCTTATCATAGATACGGACATCTTTCAGGTTCAGGGTATCCTCCAGAATCTTATAGGCATTTACCCTGCCAGTTCCATAGGTTGCCGTTGCATATACATTCCGGTAGCTGTCGGCATTTTTCCCTTTGACATTCCAGGTTCCGCTGGCTTCCGAATATTGAATATCAATCGCACTTCCCAGAAGATAGGATGGAGTATGCAAAAGTTCTGCCATAAAATCACGGTAGATCTCTGCATCGACCCAGGTTGCACCCAGACGGACTTCAATTTCAGAAGCATCCAGTTCCTTCGGCTGCACCTGTTCCAAAGATTTTACGTTGTTTACATATTCCGGGTTGTTTTCTGCAAAGGTTCTGGCAATCCGCAACTTCTCCCGCACATTTCCAGACAGGTACTCATCCCCATTTTCCCATCGGTCATTTAATGGGTTTTTGAAAATGATCCCCCGTAATTCTTCTGCGATCTTTTCTTCGCTCTTTCCGGTAAGCTCTGCCATATACGCAAGGTCCACACCAGCACGTTCATTTAGCGAAACTGCCAATGCTTCTGTGGAAGTCTCCACACTGGTTACCGCAACCGCCTTTTTAATGGTACGCTTGGTAAACATATCCGCCTTTCGCTTCAATGTTCCATCTTCGTTCAGTTCCTCCAGAGAACAGAGCAGACAGTAGGAAGAATCATCCGAAAATGCCCGTTTATTGGCGTTGCTGCCGATTACTCCGTACTTTGCGGTGTAATTGTCGTAAACCTCATTCAGCTTGTCCTGCAGCTTTCGGATATCTTCGTCCGATGCCGTTTCCTCCATCTGCAATGCGATCAGTTCCCGCACTACTTCCCGGATCTCGACCATTCCTTTGACACGTTCTGCGGTTGCCGCCGGAAGTTTTACCGGATTCATCAACGAATTGACACGGTAATACACCTGATCATCCACCACGGTAAAACTATAATTTCTTACCGCCGGATCTGCAGGAATACTTTCCGTAATCTCATCCAGTTCTTCCTCTGCACTGATCACAGGAGACATATTTCCCTTGATCAGTGGCACGACTCTGGAAAGCTGTGTCGCAAGATCTGCATCCGGTATGGGCAGGCAGGCTGTTTCCATTCCATAAGATCCGGAAACTTCTTCCATAGTTCCCAGAATCATTTCCGGGTGAGTAATGAAATACTGGTTCATGGTGATCCCATTCTGATTTGCCCCAAGAGATACCCACTCCGGCATTTCTTTGGTAATGCTCTCCCGTTTCTGGAAAAACAGGATATCAGTACTGACTTCTGCACCTGCATTGGCTTTAAATGCAGTATTGGGAAGACGGATCGCTCCAAGAAGCTCGGCTCTTTCTGCCAGGTATTTCCGAACCTCCGGCGAATTTTTATCCATAGTTCCTTTCGTTGTGATCAGTGCAGCTACCCCACCCGGTCGAAGCTGGTCAATGCTTTTCGCCAGGAAATAGTCATGGATCATAAAATTGTATTTATCATACTGACGGTCATTGACTTTATAAGAACCAAAGGGGACATTTCCAATCACTACATCAAAAAAGTCATTAGGATAATCGGTCTTTTCAAAGCCTTTGATCTGGATATTTGCCTCCGGATACAGAAGCTTTGCAATCCTGCCGCTTACACTGTCCAGCTCTATGCCGTACAATTTTGACTGCTCCAGCTGCTCTGGCAGCATACCAAAGAAGTTTCCAATACCCATTGAAGGCTCTAAGATATTTCCTTTTTCAAATCCAAGATTCTGCAGAACCTGATACATGCTCTCAATGATCACCGGCTGGGTATAATGGGCATTTAAGGTAGAGGCTCTTGCCGCCGTATATTCTTCTTTGGTAAGGAGTTCTTTTAGTTCCTGATACTCGTCTGCCCAGGCAGATTTGCTTTCGTCAAAAGCCTCCGAAAGTCCGCCCCATCCGACATAACCGGATAACAGCTCCTGTTCTTCTGGTGTGGCAAAACGCTGTTCTCTTTCACATTGTTTTAACGTCTGGATTGCCAGGATATTTGCCTTGAATTTCTCTTTTGCAGTACCCATGCCCAACTGGTCATCTGTGATATGGAAGTTCACAGGTGCTGATGGAGCCGCCTGTGGCAATGCTTCTTCATTAGAATTAGAAGGAAGATCCGATGTGGTTTCCGATTCTTCTAAAGAAACTTCCGGTT
>JBJEMC010000108.1:0-2338 GCA_051879475.1 Muricoprocola sp.
TGTTGGAAGGTTTTAAATATTCTGATTACCCGAAGCTGGAGCTGGTGCGAAAAGCAAATTCCCGCAGAGCTGTCTGCGATCCTGCTCATCTGTGCGGGATTGTGACAGATATGACAAGGGAGGAACTACAGGGACAGATGGTAGAATCAGCCTGGATTTCCGACATGTTATTGTTTGATTTTGAAGATATCTCAAATATCGCAGATTGGATCTATAGCCGTTGGAAGGAGCAAAATAACGTATGAAGGTGGGAGCAATCATTGTCGCTGCTCAGGATCTGGCGCAAGATAAAACCGGAAATGAAGAACTGGAAACATTTCTTCCAATGCTGCCCCTGGAAGGTTCGACTGTGATCAAACGAGAGATCAGTACACTGCGCAAAGCAGGAATATCCCCGATTCTGGTGGCAGGAGGATATCAGGCGGCAGTCTTGAAGAATCATCTCAGTCATAATGGAGTGATTTTCCATGAAGATATCGATTATGCAAAGCATGACTGGAAGACCTCTGCCAGGATTGCCATTCAGGAGACTGCGCCGGATTGTGATGCCTTGCTTCTGATACCGGTGGAATGTCCG
Source organism: Muricoprocola sp. (assembly GCA_051879475.1). Taxonomy (GTDB): domain Bacteria; phylum Bacillota; class Clostridia; order Lachnospirales; family Lachnospiraceae; genus Marvinbryantia. The sequence goes on from JBJEMC010000108.1 coordinate 578, forward strand.
GCATTTACTTTAGAGACTGTCAGAAAGCTGGCAGAGTGTGAGGAAGATACACAGGTATCGTACCAGGGAAAGAATGGCAAAATCTGTTTCTGTCTTATGGATGGAGAATATCTGAAAGAAGAAACAGAAAAGTTTTCTGGAAATCTGGATGTGGATGATGCAGGTGTTCTTCTGGATATTACGCATCAGGAAAATCTGCAGACTGCAGAAGTATATATCCGGCAGATGCGGGATTCCAGGGCACTTGGTGTGAAAACCAAGGTTGTACTGTCCAGGACAGAGGATTTTTTTGGTCCCGGTGTCTTTCATCTGCTGCAGCATATCGACGAGACAGGTTCCATTCAGGCGGCAGCCAAAGAGATGGGGATGTCCTATTCCAAATGTTGGAAGCTGTTAAACCGGGCAGAAGAGCAGATGGGATTTCCTTTTCTGAACCGCTGTAACGGAGGACGTCATGGAGGAAATTCCACAATCACAGAAGAGGGAAGGACGTTTATGAACCGTTACCAGGCCATGATGGAAGATATGAAACGGATCAGCCAGAACTTCTTTGATATTTATTTTCAGGATTATCAGTAACCTATATTATCCCTGAGGGCTTTTTAGAAATTGATTGACAGAAGAAGCCGTCAGGGATTATACTTTACTTATCGATTGTTTTTTAAAAAAATAACGCATCTGCTCATAGCCAGTCTTTGAGCAGATAAAAAGAAAAGGAGAACGGAAAATATGAATACTTGGAAAAAAGCAGGAGCATTACTGTTGACAGGAGTGATGGCATCAGGTATGGCCATGGGAGTATCTGCAGAGGAACAGACAGATGTAGTGGTTTTTGCAGCAGCATCCATGACAGAGACACTGACTCAGATTCAGGAAATGTATAAGGAAGTTGCACCGGAAGTGAATCTGGTGTTTACCTTTGATTCTTCAGGAACCTTAAAGACACAGATTGAAGAAGGAGCAGACTGTGACCTCTTTATTTCAGCAGCACAGAAGCAGATGAACCAGCTGGATATTACCGCAGATCCGGCAGTGAATGAAGATGGACTGGATTTTGTAGATGATACCACAAGAATCGATCTTCTGGAAAATAAAGTAGTACTGGCAGTTCCAGATGACAATCCGGCAGATATCCAGTCTTTTGAAGATCTGGGAACAGAAAAGCTTTCTCTTCTCTGCCTTGGAAATGAAGATGTGCCGGTAGGTGCTTATTCTGAAGAAATCCTTACAACACTGGGCATTCTGGAACAGCTGGAGGCAGATCAGAAGATTACTTATGGTTCCAATGTAAAAGAAGTAACCACACAGGTAAAAGAAGGAAGCGTAGATGCCGGTATTATTTATGCCACAGATGCATTCTCAGCAGGTCTTACTGTAGTAGACCAGGCAGATAATACACTTTGCAAACAGGTCATCTATCCTGCAGCAGTTTTAAAAACAGCTCAGCATGCGGACGAAGCAAAGGCATTCTTAGATTACCTTGGCACAGAAAAATGTGCAGCAGTATTTGAAGCAGTAGGCTTTAACCCAGTCGTAGGAAACTCCGACTGAGTTAAACGCTCTGCGAGCATGCGCAGTGATTCTGTAAAGAAAAATGTCAGCTGGAGCTGACCAGAATCACGCGCCAAGTTTCACATGCGTTCGACTTGAATGAAGTTGAACCAGAATAATTAAGAATTAGAAAGGGAGTTACAGTTCAGGTGCCTCTGTTCCGCGAGGTGTTTTGCTTGGCAAAACCCGAGGTCTGCAATGAAAAAGCCA
>JBJEMC010000109.1:0-2315 GCA_051879475.1 Muricoprocola sp.
CTGCGTCTGCATAGAGATATCCATTTCCGTCAGCAGATGCTCCGCTTTCTACGATCTGTGCGATAGCTTCTGTATTATTTACAAAGTCTGCATTTAATGCATTGATTGCAACCATACCCTCTGTATCACAGGTAATATATTTCATAATAGTAGCTGCAAGTTCTGTATCTGAACAGCCTGTTGTTGCTGCAAGACCAGTACCTCCCCAGTAGCTCTTGTTCTGTGTAGGAACGAGGATGGTGTTGCCTTTCCATGTATCACTTAAGCACCAGTATACGAACCATGGGCATCCCATGTATGCGATAGCGGCATTTTCATTTTCTCCGTCGCCGTCCATGTTTGCATACCAGTCTGCATTCCACTGATCTGTATTGAATGTAAGGTCTTCGTCATAAAGTACTTTTGCTGTTTCCAGATAAGTTGTGATGTTTTCATCCAGAGTGATCACATCATTTTCATTATAGAAGCCTTCGCTTCTGGAGTTTGTCAGAGAACGTTTGATTTCATCATATCCGGAGAACAGTTTACATTTTCCGCCGGATGCTTCGTTTACCTCTTTTGCTGTTGCAACGATGGTATCCAAATCTTTGAATTTCTCTGCCAGCGCTGCAGGATCTGTTGTGCCAAGATATTTTTCTGCCAAATCTGCACGAACTGCGTAACATCCCGGTGTTGCCTGCCAGAACAGTGCACGTACATTGCCGTCCCAGTCAGAGCCAAGGTCGATATTATACTGATACATATTTGCATAATCATCTGCTGTAATGCCAAGGTCTGCCACAGGCTGTACCCAGTCACTGTTTACATATTTCTGAACGTAGTCTACTTCCAGTCCCATCATATCCGGATACAATTCGTTGGTTGGATCTTCCAGAATCGGATCCAATTTGCTCTGATAATAGTCAGAACCACCGGTGTTTACAAATACGATTCTCTTATATTCTTCCGGATAAGCTTCTGCAAATGGACCATCCAGAATCTTTTTGATGTCATCATTCCATCCCCAGATAACAAAGGCGTCTTCTGATGATGCATCACCGGTTACAGTATTTTCCGGAGTTTCAGCTTCTTCTGCGAATGCAGGAACAGCAGCTGCTGCAAGCATAGATGCTGTCAATACAAGACTTAACATTTTTTTCTTCATTTTTACTACCTCCTGATTTTTCTTCTTTTTTATTTTTTACTCTCACAATAAAAACTACTACGTCAGTTTCTTTACGGATTTTCCACAATACAGAGTTCCATCTACCACGAATTTGTCAATGACTGTCGTTCTCGGTGATTCAATCAGGCTGATGAGTTTCTCTGCAGCTAATTTTCCAATCATCTGCGTATCCTGACAGATCGTAGTCAGCTTCGGCTCGACAATCCTGGCAAGAGAGATTCCGTCATATCCTGCAATGGAAATATCCTCCGGTATCCTAAGACCACGTTCCCGTATCTCATTGATACCACCCATGGCTGAATAGTCATCTGGATAGATGATACAAGTAGGCGGATCTGAAAGATCCAGAAGCCTTCCTGTAATTTCTGCTGCCCGGTCTACGTTGCGGTATGCGCTTTCCACCACATATGCATCAGGGATTCTTACCCCATAATACTGAAGTGTCCGGTAAAAACCATTGATCCTGTTTCGCGTTACCGAGGTATCTTCCCCATGAATATACGCGATCTTCCGATGGCCTCTGTCATATATGTAGGAAACCAGTTCCTCCATGCCCTGCAGGTTATTAGACACTACAGAAATACAGCCATCATAAACGTGATCAATCGTTACTACAGGAATCTCTGACCTTAAAAGCTCCTGCACCTCTTCGGTATTAAAATCCACGCAGGCGATTATCACTCCATCTACACCGCGATAACGGCAATGTTCGTAATAGGTCATTTTCTTTCCTGATATATTCCGGTTGGTAAATGTGATATCGTATCCCTTCTCCTCTGCTGTCTTCTTAAAACTCTCAAGAACATGGTTAAAATAGTCATGTGTGAGTCCGCTCATGGCTTCATCTACAAACAGAACGCCAAGATTGTGACTTCTTTTGGTTCTCATGGCGCGTGCTGAGGAATTTGGATGATATCCCATCTCATCTGCCGTCTTCAGAATATACTCTTTTGTCTCTTTGCCAATGTCCGGATAGTTATTCAGGGCCTTGCTTACAGTGGCAATCGAAACATTGCATTTACTGGCAATTTCCTTAATTGAAACCATCTCGATTTTCTCTCCATTGTTTTTCCGTTTTTCCTAAATCGTTTTCGCATTATCATTGTATTACATATTTCACAAAAATACAAGCTGTTTTGTGCTATTTTTA
>JBJEMC010000110.1:0-2307 GCA_051879475.1 Muricoprocola sp.
GTAAAACGTTCAGAAAACGGCGTTATTTCTGATCCATTTTATTTATCTCCGGAGAATACTCTGGCAGACGCGAATGAGCTGATGGCAAAATTCCGTATTTCCGGTGTGCCAATCACAGAAAATGGAAAGAAACTGGTTGGTATCATCACGAACCGTGACCTGAAGTTTGAAGAGGATTATTCGAAGAAGATTAAAGACTGTATGACTTCAGAAGGTCTTGTTACAGCAAAGGTAGGCATCACACTGGAAGAAGCAAAGAAAATTCTTGGTGAAGCCCGCAAGGAAAAACTTCCAATCGTAGATGATGATTTTAATTTAAAAGGTCTTATTACCATTAAGGATATTGAAAAGACCATCAAGTATCCAAATGCAGCAAAAGACGCGCAGGGAAGACTTCTCTGTGGAGCAGCAGTTGGTATCACAGCAAACTGCCTGGAGAGAGTAGAAGCACTGGTTAAGGCTCATGTGGATGTAGTTGTACTTGACTCTGCACATGGACATTCTATGAATGTTATTAACTGTGTAAAGATGATCAAAGAAAAATATCCAGATCTGCAGGTAATTGCCGGTAACGTTGCTACAGGAGATGCAACAAGAGCCTTGATCGAAGCAGGAGTAGATGCCGTTAAGGTTGGTATTGGACCAGGTTCTATCTGTACCACTCGTGTAGTTGCAGGTATTGGTGTACCACAGATTACAGCAATTATGGATTGTTATGCAGTAGCAAAAGAATACGATATCCCGATTATTGCAGATGGTGGTATCAAGTATTCCGGAGATATTACAAAGGCAATTGCAGCCGGCGGAAATGTCTGCATGATGGGAAGCATGTTTGCCGGATGCGATGAAAGTCCTGGAACATTCGAATTATATCAGGGAAGAAAATATAAAGTATATCGTGGTATGGGATCTATTTCTGCTATGGAAAACGGAAGCAAAGACCGTTATTTCCAGACAGATGCCAAGAAGTTAGTTCCGGAAGGTGTAGAAGGACGTGTAGCTTATAAGGGAAGCGTAGAAGATACGGTATTCCAGCTTATGGGTGGTCTCAAATCCGGTATGGGATATTGCGGAACACCTACTATTGAAGACCTGAAACAGAATGGAAGATTTGTTAAGATCTCAGCAGCATCTTTGAAAGAATCACATCCACATGATATTCATATTACAAAAGAGGCACCGAATTACAGTGTTGATGAATAATTATCTTGACGAGATTCGTCAGAATATAAGTGTTAGACAGAATTTAATAGAGATAAAATCTCTTATGAAAGATGAAAAACAGAAGAAAGCCCTTGCTTATGCTTTAGCAGGGGATTTCTCTGTCTTTACGGATCTTCTGGAACATGAAGATCCCAAGGTCAGAAAAAATGCGGTACAGATCCTGGGAGATCTGGAAAGTGATGACCTCAAAGAAATAATCTGGCAGGCCTATTTAAAGGAAGAAACCTTGTTTGTCAGAGCGGATTATATCAAGAGTCTTGCCAGATATGACTGCAAAGAATATCTTCAGGACATGAAGGACAGATTAAAGCAGTTAAGTGAAACACAGTTCCTTCCTGAAGAAGAAAAACACATCAGTGCAGAGTGCTCCATCCTGAGAACCCTGGTTATGAAGTATGACAGACCAAGAAAGCATAAGTTTACCGGGATGGATAAGAGCTTCGAGATCGTTCTGATGACGAACCGTAATCATCGTGATGTCACTGCTATGCAGATTAAGTCCGATAAGATTAAGATGCTGGCAGGCGGAGTGAGAGCAAAAGTAGATTGCCTGGCAGATGCGGTAGCGATTCGTACTTATGCGGAATTGCTGTTTCCGGTTCCCGGTATACCATATCTGGAAGGAAGCCCGGAAGCTATGGCAGGCCAGCTCATTGATGCAGGAATCGTACCGTTTTTAAGAGAAAATCATGAGGGAAATCCACCCTTTTATTTCCGTACAGAGATTAAGAGCAGTATGCCCCAGGATGCTAAAGTGGATCTGTTAAAGAAATTGTCCCAGGCATTAGAGCGTCAGTCCGACAGACAGATGGTGAATTCTACAACGGGATACGAGATCGAACTTCGTCTCGTTTCCAATAAAGTTGGAAAACTGATTCCGTTCCTGAAACTCTTTACGGTTCCAGACTGGAGATTCTATTATAGAAAAGAAGTGCTTCCAACTTCCATTGCACCGTATAATGCAGCTCTGATGATGAAGCTTGCTGAAAAATATCTGAAAGAGGATGCACAGGTACTGGATCCATTCTGCGGAGTAGGAACGATGCTTCTGGAACGACAGAAGATGGGAAGGGTTCGCTCTCT
>JBJEMC010000111.1:0-11691 GCA_051879475.1 Muricoprocola sp.
GCTCCGTTATCTCAAAGTGAAGCATTTATTTCTTTCTTATCAACGTTATCCAATCCTGTCGTTGCGGTCATGTTCGGTGTGCTTTTTACAGCTCTGCTTCAGAGTTCTTCTTCCTCTGTTGTCATTTTCCAGACCTTTGCAGTACAGGGGCTTCTGGACTATAAGATGACGGTTTATCTGGTAATCGGTGCTGCCATCGGTTCTGTTACACCAAATATTCTGGCATCCTTAACAACAAACAGAAATGGAAAACGTACAGCAGTCCTGAATCTGATCTTTAATCTGGTCAGGGCTATCCTTATGGTACTTCTGGTCAATATTTTCCCTGGCTTTTTATCCTTTATTCAGGGACTTACACCTAGAAGCATCGGACATCAGGTGGCAAATACACATACCATTTTTGCTATTCTTTCGGTATTGCTGGAGTTCCCGCTTGCAAATATGATTGTTGCACTTTCCAGGAAAATTATCCCTATGCTTCCTGAGGAAAACAAGAAGCTGGAAGAAAGACAGCTTTATTATATGGTAGAGAATGAAAAACTTCCTGCTTCTGTTATCATCGGACAGGCAAGGATGGAAATTTCCAGAATGGGTAAAATTGCGGCAGAAGGTATGAAAAATGCTACAGAGGCCTTTTTTACTCTGGATGAAAAACTGGCAGAATCTGTGCGGGAATCAGAAGATACAGTGGATTATCTTACAGATGCCATTACGGAGCGTCTGATTGCTCTTCGTTCCAATGAATTTTCCCAGAAAGAAATGTATCAGATTTCTCAGATGATGCTGGTAGCCTCTGATATTGAGAGAATCAGTGACCATGCGGAAAATATCGTAGAATACCAGGAACAGGTAAGGAATAAAAAAGCATCTATTTCAGAGGAGGGCTTAAAGGAACTGCAGCAGCTTGCACAGGCTACCATAGAATCCATAGAATTTTGCCTGCATATTTTTGAAACAGAAAGTTACACGCAGATTCCTCAGGCGGAAAAACTGGAACAGATGGTAGATAACCTGCAGATTGAAATTGTAAATTCACACATCGACAGATTGATCAAAGAACGATGCAATCCTGCCGGAGGTGTTATTTTCACAGATATGTCAACAGACCTGGAAAGAAGCTCAGACCATGCTATCAATGTTGCCTGTGCTCTGTCTAATGTAAAGTAGGAATATGAAGTTACAGTTCAGGTGCCACTGTTCCGCGAGGTGTTTTGCTTGGCAAAACCCGAGGTCTGCAATGAAAAAGCCATCACCGAAGGTGATTTTGCATGACCTCTTCATCGTTACTGGAACGCACGTGAACAGTAAGAATCTGAAAAAAGGAGAAACTATGGCTCTGATTTACGTTGTAGAAGATGATTCAAGTATTAGAGAGATAGAAAGTATTGCACTGAAAAACAGCGGACATACCGTACTTACCTTTGAAAATGCAAAGAGTTTTTATAAACAGATGGAAAAAACGGTTCCGGATCTTTTGCTTTTGGATATTATGCTCCCGGATGAGGATGGAAATGCCATTGTCCATGCTCTGAGAAAAAATAAGGATACCAAAAAACTGCCTATCATCATGGTAACAGCCAAAACCAATGAACTTGATATGATTCGTGGATTGGAAAATGGGGCTGATGATTATTTAAAAAAACCGTTTTCCATTATGGAACTGATCACCAGGGTCAAGGTTCTTCTTCGACGATGTGAAGAGGAAAAAGAAGAGATCCTTCAGGTAGGGGAGATTACGGTTGATAACAACAGACAAAAATGTACGATAGACGGCAATGTGGTAGAGCTGACTTATAAGGAACGTGAACTTTTAAAATATCTTATGATGAATGAAGGAATCGTGGTATCCAGAGAGCAGATCATGGCTGCCGTCTGGGGTGAAGAGTTTGAGGGAGAATCAAGGACTGTGGATATGCATATCAAAACACTGCGCCAGAAATTAAAAGGAGCCGGAGAGCATATTCGGACAGTCAGAAATGTGGGGTATGTAATCGAATGAAACAGAAAATCAATATCAGATTAGTTGCCATCGCGATCCTTGCCATTGCAGCAACGATGTTTGGCATCACATTTGTATATTACGGATTATTTCAGGAGCAGATTCGAAATGACCTGAAAGTGGAAGCAAGGCTTCTTTCCGTAACCGGTATTGAAAATCTCATGGAAAATGAATCCATATTAGGTGATAAAACCATACGGATTACCTGGATTTCTCAGGAAGGGGAAGTGTTGTTTGACAATGATGTGGCAGCAGATCACCTGAATAATCATATGAACCGTCCAGAGGTATTAGATGCAATTGAAAATGGATACGGAGAGTCTGTCAGAAAATCAGATACTATGAACCTGAAAACCTTCTATTATGCACTTTTATTAGAGGATGGAACGGTCATCCGTGTTGCCACAGAAGCCCGAAGTCTGATCAGTGTATTTATGTCAACGTTCCCTATAGTATTTCTGATCATTGTGATCATTATGGGACTGTGTATTGTCATCAGTCATTTTCTGACCAAGCAGCTTCTTAAGCCTATCAGCGAAATGGCAGAGAATATTGACTATATCCAGGAAAAATCTGCCTATAAAGAATTATTGCCCTTCATTGACCGTATCAGAGAACAGCATGATGACATTCTTGCCTCTGCCAGAGCCAGACAGGAATTTACTGCAAATGTATCTCATGAATTAAAGACACCAATTACTGCTATTTCGGGATATGCGGAGCTGATTGAAAATCAGATGGTAGATGCGGATATGCAGATCAAATTTGCTGGGGACATCAGAAAAAATGCCAGCAGACTGGTGACACTTGTCAATGATATCATTAGATTATCAGAACTGGATCAAAGCAGCTATACACCGGATTTTCAGAAGATTGATCTGTATGAAATAGCTCAGGAACGGGTGGAGCTTCTCCAGAATAATGCCAGAGAAAAACAGATTTCCCTGGTATTGCAGGGAAGTACCTGCTTCATCATGGCTAACCGGGGAATGATTGTGGAACTTCTGGATAACCTGATTCAAAATGCCATTCGGTATAACATCTATAAAGGTAAAATAAAGGTGACGGTTCAAAAGAAAGGAAACCAGGGGATTTTAATCGTATCAGATACCGGTATCGGTATTCCCAGGGAAGATCAGACCAGAGTCTTTGAACGCTTTTATCGGGTAGATAAAAGCCGCTCCAGGGAAACAGGAGGAACGGGCCTTGGACTTGCCATTGTAAAACATATCGTAGAACTTCATGAGGGAACGATAAATCTGCAAAGTGAATTAGGAAAAGGGACGACAATCACAGTGCAGTTTTAAAACATAAAGTACATAATATAGACCAGAGACAGTGAGAATGTTACCATAAAATCAGTGAAATCGGACAAGAATCTGGAAAAACACTCCATCAGTATTTGTAAAATAGAAACTTTTATGATCTGGCAAAAAATGTGAAGACAAATATGAATATATATGGTATACTTATGAGTATACTGATTGGTATACAAAAAGTAACTATATTGACACATAGGGGGATTCATACATGGCTTGGTATGACGAAGCAATATTTTATCACATTTATCCGTTAGGGCTTACAGGAGCTCCGAAACAAAATTCTTATGGAGAACCAGAGCATCGGCTAAATCAGTTATTGCCATGGATTTCACATATTAAAGAGATTGGATGTAATGCCATTTATATTGGACCACTTTTTGAATCTGTGGGACATGGATATGAGACTACAGATTATAAAAAGCTGGACAGCAGATTGGGAACGAATGATGATCTGACCAATTTTGTGAAAGAATGTCATAAGCAGGAGATCAGAGTTATTTTTGATGGTGTATTTAATCATACAGGAAGAGATTTCTTTGCATTTAAAGACATTCAGCAGTACAGAGAGGGTTCTTCCAAAAAAGACTGGTACTGTAATGTAAATTTCTCGGGAAACAATGAGTATAATGATGGATTTTCCTATGAGAACTGGGGAGGATATAACCTTCTTGTCAAATTGAACCAGAAAAATCCAGAGGTTCAGAATTATATTTGTGATGTAATCAGATTCTGGGTAGATGAGTTTGACGTAGATGGTATCCGACTGGATGCAGCGGATGTGTTGGATTTTGATTTTATGAGGAAACTTCGTAAAGTCGCAAACACCGTAAAACCAGATTTCTGGCTGATGGGTGAAGTGATCCACGGGGATTACGCCCGTTGGGCGAATGCGGATACTCTCCATTCTGTAACAAATTATCATTTGCACAAAGCCTTATATTCCGGACACAATGACCATAATTATTTTGAAATTGCCCACACAGTGAGACGTTTGAATGATCTTGGAAATGGCCATGGCGGCAGTCTGAAACTGTACAATTTCATAGATAATCATGATGTAGAAAGAATTTATACAAAACTGAATAAGAAGGAACACTTTATTCCAACACATGTGCTTCTGTACACGCTTCCCGGTATTCCATCTATCTATTATGGATCTGAGTTTGGTATCGAAGGAAGAAAGGAGAGATTCTCAGATGATTCTCTTCGTCCATATATTGATCTGAATGACCATAAAGACGATATCAAGAATAACTGGTGTACAAAGGTAATTGCAAAACTTGGAAAGGCTCATCAGAAACTCCCTGCACTTTCTTACGGAAACTACACAGAGCACCTTCTTACCAACAGACAATATGCCTTTTCCAGAAACGCAGAGGGGCAGAATGTGATCGTTACCGTCAATAATGATGACAACGAAAGCCGGATGCATATCCCGGCAAATGGAGTAAAAGAATATGTAGGCGTACTTTCCGGTCAGAAAGTTCATGCAGAAGGCGGTATGTTGAATGTAACGATTCCCGGTAATTACGGGGAAGTATGGATGCCGGCGGATTCTGTGAAATCAGAGTCTGTGGAAGAAATTGTACTTCCTGTAAAAGAAGAACCTGTGTCTGAACCAGAATCTGAAGAAATCACAGAAGAAATTTTGGAAGAACCGGTTGTGGTTCCAAGTATTCCCGAACAGAAAGATGTTCCATCAGGAAGAATCCTTGATGCAGTACCTATGCCAGAAAACAAACCTTATGAAGAGATGACCATTGAGGAACTGCATAAAATAATCTACGAAAAGATGAAAAAAAATGGTCCTGTTACAGACCGAATGTATCAGGATATCATTGAAAATGTTCATCAGCCATCTTTAGCCGGATGGGCTAAAACATTTAGATAATAAAAAATTCATACATCATTGAATTAAATATGTATTTAATTCAATGATGTGTCACTCTCTCAGAAATCATATCTTAAGATCTGACAGTTTTTTATACCAAAAGCCGCGTATTCCTCATTGGTCATATCAGTAAAATAGGACTGTATCACTCTGGAGATTCCATTATGTGCAACCAGAATATATGTCTTATGATCAGATTCTCCTTTGATCTCATCCAGGAGATTATATATTCTCTGTGCCAGCTGCAACATCGATTCACCACCTTCGTAGCGACAGACAAAGTCTTCCTTTGCTTTCAGAAAATCTTTTCCATCTCTTGGTGTAGATTCCCATTTTCCAAAATTCTGTTCCTTCAAACGTGGCTCCATTTTTGCAGGAATACCCGTTATCTCTGAAATATGGCGAGCAGTCTCAGCTGCACGCACCAAAGGTGAATACAGAATCTCATCTGCCTGAATTCCTTCCTCCAGTATCTTTTTTCCGGTTTCTATGGCCTGCTGATGGCCTAATTCTGTCAGCTCAATATCAGTTGCACCACAAATCTTATTCTCTACATTCCATATAGTCTGTCCATGACGTACAAAATAAAAATGTCCCATAATTTAAAATTCCTTTACAGTATGCATTCTTCAATCACACATTCATGTTGCTTGCTTTCTTTATCATAGTTAATGCCGACAAGTAAGATGTTGCCAGTGTAATTTGCAACCGCCTGAACATAATTTTTATCTTTAATCTGCTGCAGAGCTGTTTCTGCAGATTTATTCCATTTCAGTTCGACCAATAATGCTGGTACATCTTCTGCGTATTCCGGTTTTGGTAAGAATACATAATCCGAAAAGCCTTTGCCAGTAGGCATTTCGCGTATCGGAATAAAATAGTATTGCATTGCTGCCAGATACGCAATTGTAAGAACGCTGCTGAGTGAATTTTCATCATTGTATTTAACTGCTGGAATAAACTGTGAGTGTATTTTTTCTATGCCTTCTGTTACCGCCTTACAATCTTTATTCAAAGTTGCATCTAGCAAATCCTTTGACTCTCTCTGGAAATTAATCAACTCACTCCACTGTGTTTCATCTAATGCTTCCTCAAATTCCGTTCTTATTTCTTCATTTGGAATATATGCAGTCTTTTTTTCCTGTTTATATGCAAGATATCCAAGATGAATCAAAGCTGTAAGCACATCGTTCTTATTTTTAAAAGTAACCATATCATTCTGATATGTCGTGGTCTTAACCTTTACCTCCCCGCCCGATAACATCTCAATTATATCAGCTTTTAAACCATCAAAATCCATATTAATAAGCCGAAGAATCGTTTCATATGTTCCAGTCTGTGACCAATAACTTTGATATTCCCCCCTCATCATTACACTAACAACTGCTTTTGGATTATAAACATGTTCTTTTCCGAGCAGATATCCATCATACCAATGCCGTACTTTTTCAAAGTCCATATCATACTGTCCACATAGTTCCTTTACTTCTTTTTCTGTAAATCCAATATAAGGAGCAAAATTTGCAGAAGCTAACATAGTATATTCTTCAAAATTATTTAGCGCCGACTGAGTCTTTACTTTTTTAATTGGAAGTATGCCAGTTAAGAACGCAAGATGTAGAAATTTTGATGGTTCAGTGCCTTTAAATAACCCCCTTAGGAAGTCAATATATTCATTCTGTACTTTAATATTCGCTGACTCATCACGAATCAACACATCCCATTCATCAATAATGATAATAAACTTCCTACCCGTAGCCAATGCAATTCGTGCCAATGCTCCGCCCAGTGAAGTCGTATCAGAAAAGTCAAATTCCGGAAATTCAATTTTCAATTCCTGAATAATATTTTTTTCAATGTAAGCAACCGTCCCAGCGGCAGAGCCGCAGTCCATATAGCACCATTGAACATCAAAATGAATCACATCATATTTATTAAGATGTTTCTGATAATTTTCTGACTTACTAACTTTCAATCCTGAAAAAAGTTCTTTTGAATCACAGCCTTTACTGTAATATGCTGTCAGCATATTCGCTGTGATAGATTTTCCAAACCGTCTTGGACGGCTATTGCAAATGTAACGCTGTTCCGTATTCATCACACGGTTTGTGTGCTCAATCAAGCCTGTTTTATCCACGTAAATTTCCGAATTGACAGCACTCTGAAATGCATCATTATCCGGATTTAAAAACATACCCATTCTACACTCTCCCACTACTCTATTTTATCAAACTATTGTATCATGAAAAATTTTAGTTTACTTCTCTACATTTATTAATTCACTTTTCTATTTCAGATTTGTCTATATCTCCATGTTCGCTCTCGTAATATTCAGATGCTTTGTTTTTAAAATTTTCAAACAATGGATAGTATATATTCACAATATCTTTGAATTTTTCCATCGCAAAACTTCCATCATAATCATGAGCCAGTTGATTTCTTACACGAAGCATCTGTATCCACTGATCATTATCAATGATTCTGTTCACAAAAGCCTGCTGCAGAGTTTCTCTTGGTGAACCTGTTGCAAAATCGAGTACGCCCATCTGTTTCACCAGGATATCTTTCATGACCTTCCACGCAATATCAAAGGTCAGATTAAAATTCAATACTGTTCCTTCTAAAACAAAATCTTCTTTTGGGTCTGCATACTTGCTTTTTTCAAGATTCTTCAGACTTTTGCAAAAAGTATGATAACGATTAATATATTTGTTTTCCATATTTTCGTATATCCTCCAATAAGTATTCATTCCGTATACTGTCATAATCAAAAATATCAATCTTGCGAAGAGTGTCAATCTCTTCCATATCTTTTTCAAGTTTCAGAATGTCACTGCATCCATATACCACAAAATCAATATCACTGGTGGGCAGTGCTGTTCCCGTTGCAAATGAGCCAAACAGATCCAGTCTTTTGACTCCATTCTTTCTGCAAATCTTCTCTACTTTTTCAATTAGCTCCTGAATGGGCATTACATTCATTCTTTTTCATCCCTTTATTTCAAAAATTCATAGATATTGTAACATGAAATTATGATGCTTAACAATCATTTTGAATTTTTCACTCTATCAATCCATGCTTCTTAAGCCTTGCTCTGATTCCACCTGCTGTTCTGCTGTGCAACTTTGCAATTTCTGAGACACTCATACCAGAATGAAATTCCTGTTCCAGTGCACTGTCCTCTTCTTCACTCCATGCTGCACCTGCACCTTCCGGACGATTTCTCTTCCTATTAAATTCAGCCCGGTCGAAGGGTTTATCTTCTGAATCAGCAGACATACTGACAATTTCATTCGGATGCATTTCTAAGAAAATATGGATTTCATCCAGAAATCTCTCTCCGTATTTTTCCATTTTACTGGCACCTACACCGGAAACTTTTAGCAGGCTTTCCTTGTCTGTCGGAAGTTTCACACACATGTCGATTAATGTTTTATCATTAAAAATAATATAGGGAGGCAAAGATTCTTCTCTTGCAATTTCCAATCGAAGTTTTCGAAGTATTTCAAATAACTCATATCCCGAAGATGTCAGGGAATCTGTACTTCTTTTCTGTACAATCTTATTTTTCTCTGGCATAATCTCTTCGACTGTCCGCATAATCACTCGTGTATTTTCATTCTTAAGAGGAGAGATATCTCCTAATTGCAGAACACTGTACTGACCTTTTGTCTGGGAGAGATATCCTTCGGCAAGCATCTGAGAAATAAGCTCCCGCAGTTCTGCTTCACTATGTCCTTTCAAGACGCCATATGTTTTATAATTGACAGTTCCAAGTTCCCTTAACCTTGCCCTGTCAGCACCTAACAAAGTCCCCAGAACAACCACAAGACCATATCTACCCTTTGTCTCTGCTACACAATTGATAATCTTCTTTGCTTCCTGAGTCATATCCACTTCCCTATATTCCCGATGGCAATTTCCGCAATTGTCACAAGGTTTGGAAGTTTTTTCTCCAAAATATTCCAGAATATAGTTTCTGAGACATCTGGTGGTGGTGCAATATCCTTCCATGATCTGCAAACGTTTATAATCTCGCTGCTGTACAAGCACAGCATCTTCATCACTCAGTCCTGAAAAGTCCTTTTTTTCAATCAGAAATTTGTTTATCACAACATCCTGGGGAGAAAACAAAAGAATACACTGGGAGGGTTCTCCATCACGACCGGCACGTCCTGCTTCCTGATAATAATTTTCCATGCTTTGCGGCATATTGTAATGGATCACATATCTGACATTTGATTTATCAATACCCATTCCAAAAGCATTTGTTGCCACAATTACAGGAGAACGGTCATAGATAAAATCATCTTGATTTTTCTTTCTTGACTCCTGATCCATACCAGCATGATACTTCGTTACAGAAACTCCATTTTTGAAAAGCAGCTCAAAAAGATTGTCTACATTTTTTCTTGTTGAACAATAGATAATACCACTGTCTGAGGGATGTTTTTCTATATAATCAATTACAAAATCATCTTTCTTTTTCATATTCTCGACTCTGTAGTATAGATTGGCCCTGTCAAATCCCGTAACAACCACGTGTGGATCAACAAGATTTAAAATACAAAGAATGTCTTCCTTGACTTCTTTTGTAGCGGTAGCCGTAAATGCACTTACAATAGGACGTACCGAAAGCTGTTTTATAAACTCCACTATTTTCAGATAGCTTGGTCTGAAATCCTGTCCCCACTGAGAAATACAGTGTGCTTCATCAACTGTCACCATAGAAATCTCCACCTGACTGGCAAATGCAAGAAATTCAGGACTTTCTAATCGTTCCGGTGCTACATATATAATCTTATATACTCCTTTTGCTGCCAGATGCAGTGCCTTACTGATCTGACTCTCTGTAAGAGAAGAATTAATAAATGCTGCATGGATCCCAGCATCATTCAGTGCTTTGACCTGATCCTGCATCAAAGAAATCAGCGGTGAAACTACAAGAGTGATACCAGGCAGTAACAAAGCCGGTACCTGGTAACAGATAGATTTCCCAGCTCCTGTGGGCATAATGGCCAATACATCACCGCCAGATACAATAGTATTTATGATATCTTCCTGTCCATCCCGGAAAGAATCATAGCCAAAATAAATCTTTAGAACTTCCTTAGCGTTCATAATCACATTTTATCCCACTTTTCGATAACACATTCATGTTTCCTTGTCTCTTTGTCATAATTTATACCTACAAGAAGCAGGTTTCCCCAATATTCTTCCAGGGATCTGCAATATTCTTTTTTCTTAATCTGACTGATAGCCCCCTGCGCATTTTTATCCCACTTAAGTTCTACAACCAGTGCCGGCTTATCAGGATATTTTTTCCTCGGAATAAAAACCATATCTGCAAATCTTTTTCCGGTCGGCAATTCTCTGTAAACAGTATAGAAATTCCGGGCAGAATAAAGTGCCAGTGAAATTGTATAGCTCAAAGCATTTTCATCATTATATTGCAGATGTGAAGTCTCAAAATGTGCCTGTTCGATTCCTTTTTCTACCACGGAAGGTCTGTTTTGCCAGATTGCATTTAATGTATCAGCAGAATTTTTTAATGCTTTTGATACTTCACCCCATTGTGAAACAGAAACTGCATTAATGAATTCTTCTCTGATCTCATTATTTGGAATAAAAACACATTTATGAGAGAAATCATATCCTAAGTATCCCAGATGGATCAACAGGGTAAGCACATCATCTTCTGAATAAAAAGTAGTCATATCATTTGAAAAGCTTCCGGTATTCACAGGTATCTTCTCACCAGCCATCATGCTGAGAACATCATCACGCAACCCTTCAAAATTCAAGTCAATATACGTCCGCAAGGCCTCAAATGTTTCGGTCTGATTCCAGTACGTATCGCAAACTCCGGAAGTTACTGCTTCAATAACAGACTTAGGACTGTAAATAGATGGGATATTTTCAAATCGATAGCCATCATACCATTCTTTTACTTCTGACAGATTCATATGATACCGGTCACATAATGCTTCCACTTCTGATTCCGTAAACCCCACATATTCGGCGAGCTGTCTGGGATTTGTCATGGAAAATTCAGAAAACATATTCAAGGCTGAGTGCGTACCATATTTTTTTATAGGGAGAATGCCCGTCATATACACAAGATGCAGATATCCCTTATCCTTCAACAGATCCCGCAAAAAATCCAGATATCTCTCCTGTGCTCCTCTATCCTCTTTGTATTCCCGAAAAATACAGTCCCACTCATCTATGATCATTACGAAAGGACAACGGCTTTCTTCATAAATATCAGCCATACACTGTGCCAAGTCTTGATCATCAAAGTAATCCACTGATGGGTATTCTTTTTTCAGTTCACGGATTACTGCCCGTTTTAGTCTGTCTATCAGATTCTCTACATGATTGCTTCTGCTAAAAAATTCCTGCATATTCAGAGATATGGTGTTGTACTGATTTCGATATTTCTGAAAACTTTCGTCTTTGGAAATTTGCAAATTTT
>JBJEMC010000112.1:0-11604 GCA_051879475.1 Muricoprocola sp.
TCAACCGTAAGACCAACCGATTACTGTATGAATTTTTGCAGGCGCAGTTTTCCAAACAGTAATAGATTGCTCACATGGTTATGAAATATTATTGCAGGTTTGTTTGGCTTCTTTACGGTCACAAGAAAATGATAGAAAAACAGGGAAATGGTTGTTTATGGAGATATTAAAATAATGATAAGTATGAAAGAAGTACCAATTCAAAGCTCTGACGCAATTATGCTTATCTCAGAGTTGAATCAAAGACTGCTTCAGATTACTGGAGATGATGGAACATCAAATTTTCATGCAGAAGATGTTGATTATGATAAATCAGTTTTTTTGATTGCTTATTTAGATGGAATCCCATATGGTTGCGGGGCATTACGAAAACTATCAGAAAATACTGCCGAGATTAAGAGAGTATATGCCAGAAAAAATAAAGTTGGTATTGGAAGAGCTATTGTGGGAAAATTGGAAGAAAGAGCAAAGGAGTTTGGATATCATAAACTCTTACTGGAAACAAGAAAACAAAACATTCATGCAATACAGTTTTACAGTAGCTGTGGATATATTAATTGTTCTGCTTATGGTCCATATATTGGAAAAGAAAATGCGTATTGTTTTGAGAAAGACTTAATATGATAAAAATATGCGGGTAGTTCAGGCAGTAGATAACTGGCTTCTCTTTTGCAAACTGGTCTGTGAAAAAATAAGAAAACTGGTTATATACGAAAAGATGGTTTCTGCTATAATTGAGTCAGTCATATTTAAAAGGAGAGAAATGTTATGAACCAGTCACTGAAACGAATTACCAAGATCGCTATGATGACAGCAATTATTTTTGTCTGCACTTATACATTCAAGGTTCCTATTGCAATCACTGGTGGATATACTCACCTTGGAGATTGTGCTATCTTCGTGGGAGTCATGATTCTGGGAAGAAAAGATGGAGCTCTGGCGGCAGCCCTCGGCGGTGCATTGTCAGATCTACTGGGTGGATTTATGGTTTGGGTTGTGCCTACCTTCCTGATTAAAGGGCTGATGGCGTTTGTTATGGGAACAATCATTGAGAAGGCGATGCCGGATAGAAAGGGAAACTGGCTGATCGGAGCCATTCTGGGAGGAATCTGTCAGATTATATGTTATCAGCTGGTGAAGGTTGTACTGATCAGCCCCGCTGCAGCTTTGGCAACAATTCCTACCATTACCATACAGACGGTGGCAGGAATTATTATCGGTGCAGTAATCATTATAGTTCTGAAGTCTTCTCGGGTGATTGCTCGCCTGCAACAGATGTAGGAGGATTGTGATGAAAAAGATAGATGCCCATGCACATATCGGTGAGTTCGGCGGTTGGGCCGGTGTGGGAGGCGCACCGGAGCAGCTGATTCCACTGATGGATGAATACGAGATTGAACAGACAGTTCTTTGTTCCAGGGATCATACCGGAAATGAGGACGTAGTCCGGGCAGTGGAACAGTATCCGGGACGATTCCTTCCACTGGTATACCTGAATCCGTTGGAAGGAAAAGAAGAGTGTCTGCGTAAGATAGAGACCTATGTGGATGAAAGAGGTTTTCGTGGTATTAAGCTGAATCCTCTTCGGCATGCCTATGTGGCGGATGATACGATTCTGGATCCAATAATGGAAGCGGCTCGGGAACGTAATATCCCGGTTTTTATTCATTCCGGGCACCCGCCTTATTCTCTGCCCTGGAGCATTGCGCTGCTGGCAGAACGCTTTCCGGAGGTTAGAACAGTCATGATTCATATGGGGCACGGCCACGGTGTCTACATTGATGCGGCGCTGAAAATGGCAAAACGTTATCCGAACATTTACCTGGAGATGTCAGGTATGCCTATGGGTGTGAAGATTCGTCAGGCCTATGAAGAGGTGGGCAGGGATCGTATTATGTTTGGAACGGATTACCCCTTCCATCATCCCTCTGTTGAGATACAGAAGGTGATAACCTGTGGACTGGATGACGCGGCTCAAGAAGAGGTTTTCTACAAAAATGTGCAGAAACTGTTCACATGATAAAATAGAATGAATATTTTTTACCTTCGTATGGCTTACTTCATACGGAGGTTTTTATATTGTCTTGACTTTTTATGGGATTAAGAGTAAATTAACTGTTAGGTCATGTGTCTTGACATATAGATTGACACATTGGGTGCCATGTATAGACATGCTTGACCGGGAGTGAATAGGAAAATCACATAAAGGAAAGGGAAAAACATGGGAAAGATTTTTAAAACAAAACTTACTACTGCTACAATTGTTTTGATTCCAGCATGTATTGGGATTAATTATCTGGGAAAATTATTTGCATCCCTCTTAAAACTGCCGCTTTGGCTTGACAGTATTGGAACCTGTATCGGGGCATGTCTTGGCGGCCCAGTGATTGGGGGAATCTGTGGAGCAGCAAATAACCTGATTTTTGGTTTCACAACGGGTGATAATATTACTTTGATTTATGCATTTACAAGCTTTGGTATAGGTTTGGTAGTTGGTATTCTTGCAAGAATGGGATATATGTCAACCTTTGCAAAGTCATTTATCTGCGCACTTGGCGGAGGTATGGCAGCTGTATTGATTTCAACACCTCTCAATATCATGTTCTGGGGTGGAACAACCGGAAATGTGTGGGGAGATGCATTGTTTGCAGCAACGCAGGCATCAGGAATGTCTGTAGCACTTGGTTCATTCTTAGATGAAGTAGTGGTAGACGTACCAGATAAAATTCTTACAATTATTATTGTTTACCTTATTTTAAAAGGACTTCCCCAAAAATTATCTGCATTATATGACGTAAATGCTCAGATAGAAAGATTAGATTAATGAAAAGTATCAGTTTATATGTCGATCAAGGGTCATGGTTAAATAAGATGCACCCTTATACAAAATTATTATACATATTGACAGCAGTTGTGATTCCATTGACAGGGGGAAAGTTTATACTTTTCCCCATCATGATTGCATGCAGTTTGTGCCTGCTTGCAAGCGGAAAAATATTAAAAAGAGCATTGCCATTAATTGCGTTCTCTTTTACATTAATTGTTGTTATTTTTTTCATTCAGGGACTTTTTAATCACAATAATGAAAGTGTTCTGATTTCCATAGGAATAATCACTTTTTATAAGGAAGGAGTATTTTATGCAATCAGAATTGGCTGCAATATTTTAAATATGCTCCTTTCTTTTGGAGTATTTGTACTCACAACTTCACCGCAGGAACTGGTAGATGAATTAGAAAAAAGTGGATTTTCTCCCAAATTCGGTTATATTGTTAATTCTGTATTTCAGATTTTGCCACAGATGATGGCAACAAAAGATACAATCACGGATGCACAGAGAAGCCGTGGCATGGAGACAGAAGGAAATCTTTTTGTGAGAATGAAAGCCTTTTTACCATTGATTTCACCTGTCGTTATGAGCTCGCTTATCAATATCAGAGAACGTGCGATTGCATTGGATGTGCGTGGATTTGGAAGAAAACAGAAGAAAACCTGGTTGTATGACCGGCCCAAATATAAATGGGATCCGTTGATTCGGATCATTTTAGTTCTTCTTATTTTAGCAACGATTGTCTGGAGGGTACTGTAATGTCGATAATTACGATTGAAAATCTGAAATATAAATATCCCGGAACAGACAAGCTTGTGTTAGATGGAATTTCGCTCTCTATTGAAAAGGGAGAGTTTATTGGAATTGTTGGACAAAATGGAGCAGGAAAAAGTACACTATGTCAGGCAATCGTAGGGTTGGTTCCACAGTTTTATCATGGTTCATATGGCGGAGCTGTGAAAGTGAAGGAACGTCTGGCGGATCAGGTACAAGTTCAGGAAATGTGTGAGGATGTAGGACTTATATTTCAGAATCCATTTAATCAGCTTTCGGGGGCGAAGGATACTGTATATGGAGAAGTAGCATACGGACTTCAAAATCTGGGAATTGAAAGAGAAGAAATGAAATCTCGTGTTGAGAGAGTGTTGAAGCAGCTGGATATCTGGCAGTATCGTGACCGCAATCCATTTGATTTATCGGGCGGACAGATGCAAAGGGTTGCAATCGCCAGTATTCTTGTTATGCAGTCGGAAGTGATTATTTTGGATGAGCCTACTTCACAGTTAGATCCAGAAGGAACAGAAGAAGTATTTCGAGTCGTTGATCAACTTTCCAAATCAGGAAAGACAATCATCATGGTGGAGCAGAAGTTGGAAAAAATGGCAAAATACTGTGACAGACTGATTCTGATGCATGATGGAAAGGTAATCGATTTTGATACACCGGAAAAGATTTTTGCAAGAGAAGATTTAGAAGAACTGGGAGTTTTACCACCAGCATTTGTGCGGATCAGCAAGATGTATGGATTGTCAAATCCAGATGGAACCTATCCAACTACTTTGGAGGCAACAGCCAGATTGTTTGAACACCAGGAAAAACTTCCTGATTTAGCTCAGAATTTTAAGAAAGAAAAGAGACATACATCCTGGGAACAGGAAGAAGTGTTCAAAATTGAGAATCTTTCTTTTTCTTACCGAAAAAATGTGCCGGTTTTAGATAATTTAAATTTATCTTTGGATCATAGAGCAACTGCAATCATTGGGCAAAATGGTGCCGGAAAAACAACATTGGTTCGTTTATTAAAAGGCTTGTTAAAGCCTGTGTCTGGTTCCATTTATTTTGGAGGAGAAGATATCTCCAAGAAGACAGTTGCCATGCTGGCGGGAAAAGTTGGGTATGTATTTCAAAATCCGGATGATCAGATCTTTCAATATCATGTTTTAGATGAAGTAATGTTTGGCCCATTGAATATTGGAATGACATCGGAAAAAGCTGCGGCAGAGGCAAAAAAGGCACTGGAGATGACGGGACTTTCAGGAAAAGAAAAAGAAAATCCTTATGATCTGGAAATATATGAGCGTAAAATGGTAGCGATTGCATCTGTCATTGCAATGGATACAGATGTGGTAATCTTAGATGAACCAACCATTGCACAGGATTATCCTGGCAAAAAACGGATCGGAGAAATGATCCAGAAGCTATCAGACGATGGTAAGCTGGTGATTGTTATTCTTCATGATATGGATTTTGTGTCTGAAAACTTTGACCGTGTGATTGTTATGGCACGCGGAACAATTCTTGCGGATGGAACACCTGAGGAAGTTTTTTCTATGGATGAGGTATTAAAAGAAGCCAGATTAGAAAAACCATATATGACACAGTTATTTGAAAGGTTTGTTATAGAATGAGTGGAAAAGAGAGAAGAGATAAAATACGCCAGATGTTGTCAAAAAGCAAAGAACCGCTTTCTGGAAAAGAGTTGGCAAAAGTTTTTGATGTGAGCAGACAGGTAATCGTACAGGACATTGCTCTTTTACGTGCGCAGGATTGTGAAATTACTTCTACGAACCAGGGATATATTCTTATGAAAGAAGAAAAGATCAGTCGTGTGTTTAAAGTAATTCACAGTGATACAGAGGTAGAAGAAGAGTTAAATATTATTGTTGATTACGGTGGAAAAGTAGACGATGTTTTTGTATATCATAAAATATATGGAACAGTACGCGCCGATCTTAATATTGCAAGCAGAAATGATATAAAAGAATTTCTGGAAAGTTTAAAAACCGGAAATTCAACGCTGTTAAAAAATATTACATCTGATTATCATTATCATACAGTAAGCGCACCGTCTGAAAAACTTTTGGATCTGATTCAGGAGCGTTTGCAGGAAAGAGGATTTTTGGCGAAACTAAAAGATTATGAACCGATTAACTTCTGGAAAAACGAAACAGAGGAAAACGAATGAAAAAGGTAAGCATTCTGGGAATTGGTGTAGCAACCATGGATATCTATATAAATCATGAGAGAATGTATCCAGGAGGAAATGAATACAATGTTGCCTGTAATGCGGCAATTTTGGGAGCTGATGCAGGTTTTTTAGGTGTTTTTGGAAATGACCGTGCAGGAGAAATTCTGGAAGAGACTCTGGAAAAAATGTCGGTCTGTCTTTCTCTGTGCCGTCATGAAGAAGGAGCCAGTGGATATAGTCTTGTGGAACTAAGGGATGATGGTGATCGTGAATTTCTGGATTGGAACAGGGATGGTGTAACAGATCGCTATCCGGTTCAGTTTACCGAAGAAGAATTGGAATATATCCAAAATTATCAGGTGGTCAGTATTGGAAGATGTTCTACTGTTACACTGGAAAGAATCAAGAAAATGAAAGATTACGGCATTGATGTATGTTATGACTTTCACGAGATATACTCAGAAAAAGACATCAGAGATATTTGTCCACTGATTTGCTATGCATTTTTTTCCTGCAGCCATTTGCCAGAAGATGAAATCAAAAGATTTTTGAAGCTTGCAGTTGATCAGGGTGCAGGTATTGCTATTGGTACCAGAGGGCCTTTGTCAGTATTTGCATATGATGGAAAACAGTATTATGAGCAGGAAACGTGTCCCGTTGAGCATGTGTTAGATACTCTCGGAGCCGGTGATTCCTTTATTGGAGCATTTTTAACATACTATCTGCAGGGAGAAGCGTTGGAAGAAGAGGAACGTATTCAACAGGCATTAAAGAAATCGGTCAGACATTCAGCTTCTGTGATTCAGATGGAAGGAAGTATTGGTGTTGGATTTGATGTGGATACGAAGCATTTGGAGAATATAATTAATAGGTAGGTTAAATGACTCTATGATGAATATAATTGATATTTATCATAGAGTCGTTTATTATATATGTAGAGGAAAATTGACCAAAGGAAAAATAACATGGGCAGACTGTCCGATGGATGAAAGGAGAAGAAAAATGAAATTCAAAAAATTGGTTGCGATAGAACCTGTCAGCCTGGTTCCAAAAGCAGAAGAGGAACTGAGGCAGTATGCAGAGCAGGTGATTTTATATGATGATATTCCGGTCAGTGATGAGGAAATCGTAAAGAGGATTGGTGATGCAGATGCAGTTTTGGTAAGTTATACCTCCCAGATCCGTCAACCGGTTCTGGAAAAATGTCCGAATATCCGATACATTGGTATGTGCTGCAGCCTGTATTCAGAGAAAAGTGCAAATGTCGATATTGCATATGCAAGAGAACATGGAATTCAGGTATTGGGAATCCGGGATTATGGTGATCGGGGAGTCGTGGAGTATGTATTGTATCAGCTGATCCGTATTTTGCATGGCTTTGATTATCCAATGTGGGAGAAAGAGGCATTGGAATTGACAAATCTCAAGGTGGGAATTGTTGGCCTTGGTGTATCTGGTGGGATGATTGCAGATGCCCTGATGATGATGGGAGCCAAGGTGTCCTATTACAGCCGTACCCGGAAAATGGAGCAGGAGGCGTCAGGCATTTCCTATATGCCATTAAATGAACTGCTGAAGGAGAATCAGGTTGTTATTACCTGTCTTAATAAGAATGTTATTCTTCTTGGAGAAGAACAGTATCAGTGTCTGGGAAGCAAAAAGATTCTGATGAATACTTCAATTGGAACAGCATCCGATACAGAGGCATTAAAAAAATGGCTGCAGGATCCGAATAACCTGTATTGCTGTGATACGGAAGCTGCGATTGGGGATCCATCCGGTGAATTAATCAAAAAGGAAAATGTGATTTGTATGAGAGTTTCTGTGGGAAGGACAAAACAGGCATTTGAGCTTCTAAGTAAGAAGGTGTTAGATAATATCCGTACATATTGTGATAATGCGGAAATTAGATAAAAAGATTGCTTTTGTTGAATATCCATAGGGGACAGATAAAAAGCTGTCATCTCTGCCTCCAATGGAATTAAAAAATAAGAAAGATGAGGTAAGAATTTTTATGAAAGCATTAGTAATTTGGGAAGATGGACATGCAAGTCTGGAAAATGTAAAGGAACCGGAAATTAACGAATATCAGGCTTTGGTACGAATGACAGCAGGAGCATTGTGTGGTACTGATAAAGAAATCATATATAACAAATTGAAAGGATTTCATAACTATCCGACGATTCTTGGTCATGAAGGAATCGGCTATGTAGAAAAGATTGGAAGCAAAGTGAAAAACTTTTCTGTAGGAGATAAAGTTGTCCTTCCATTTCTGGATGATACAGAGGAATTCTATTCTACATGGGGAGCCTTTGCTGAATATGCAGTCATTGGAGATTCAAAGGCAATGATAGAGGATGGACATAAAATAGGTGATGGTGTTTTGACAGAAGGAAATCTGGGGCAGCTGAAGATTCCGAAAGATTTCGATGATGTAGAAGCTTCCATGATTACTACATATCGTGAAGTGTATTCTACAATGAAACGTCTGGGATTTCAAAAAGGAAAAAGTCTGGTTATTTATGGAGCCGGTCCGGTTGGTCGGGTATTCATTACTTTAGCAAAATATCTTGGCCTTTCTCCTATTATCTGCGTGGATCATACTGAGAAAAAATTAGAAGCAGCCAGAAAATGTGGGGCAGATGAGACTCTTAATTTTGATCAGTGCGATATCTCAGAAGAGGTCTTAAAGATTCTTCCGGATAAAGCAGATATCATTCTTGATGCAGCAGGTGTTCCCGCACTGATTAATCAGAATCTAAAACTTGTAAAGAATTTTGGAGATGTCTGTATTTATGGAGAAACTGCAAAAAATGAATGGCTGATCAATTGGCAGGATGCTCCTTTCTGCTTTAATCTGCGTTTCGCTCAATGGCCGTCAAAAGCAGAAGAAGCAGCAGTACATGATGAAATCATAGAGTTAATGAAGCAGGGGGTATTGAAAAGCATGAATTATATCTCCGATGTGTTTGATTTCAAGGATAGCGTAGAGGCTATTGAGTATTTTAAGAATAAAAAGAATACTGGAAAGATTGCGATTCGATTTTAAAGGAATTTAGAAGATGTTGCGGAAAAAGGCATTTTCAATGGCAACCATGGGGACAGATAAAAAGCCGGGATCAAGTCGGAAATATCGTCCCCGATGGTTAAGAATAATAAGGAGTATATCGTACTATGAATAAAAATGAATTGTGTGTGAAAACAAAGAGAATGCTGATTCAGCCAATGTCAGATGAAGAGATTGAGAACCTTATTGACACATCTGACTCGGATGAGCTGCGCAACGCTTACAGCGAAATGCTGTCCGGCTGCAAGAGTGATCCTGAAAATAGGATATGGTATGCGCCTTGGAAAATGACACTGAAAAAGGATCATACATACATTGGTGATCTTGGTTTTAAAGGACCAGTACGGGATAATGCTGTTGAGATTGGATATGGTATCCTGCCGGAGCATGAAGGAAAAGGCTACACCACAGAAGCGGTTCAGGCCATGACACAGTGGGCTTTTGGAAATGCAGATATTGTATTTATTGAAGCGGAGACTGAACCAGAGAACAGAGCTTCTCAGCGCATTCTAGAAAAATGCGGATTTGTTCCTGATGGAGAAGGAAAGGAAGGTCCACGTTTTGTTTTGGAAAAGCCACTTGCAAACAAAGAACGTAAAAAGATTTTGAAACAACGAGAAATCCGCAAGAGTAAACAATAATGAGGGATGAATAATGTGTAATATATTAGTAAGTGCCTGTCTTCTCGGGGTAAACTGTAGATACAACGGGATTGTGAAACCAAATGAAGAGGTGATGGAGCTTCTAAAGCGTAAAGATATTCATTTGATCCCAGTTTGTCCGGAGCAGTTGGGCGGTCTCCCTACACCAAGGATTCCGTCTGAGATTGTAAAAGACAGAAAAGTCATGATGAAAGATGGTCATAATGTAACCGAAGAATATCGGCGTGGAGCAGAAGAAGCACTTCGTCTGGCAAAACTTTACGATTGTCCGATTGCAATATTAAAAGAGAGAAGTCCATCTTGTGGGTGTGGAGAAGTCTATGATGGGACATTTAGTGGAAAACTGATCAAAGGGAATGGCATTACAGCATCACTTTTGTTGGAACATGGGATAAAAGTTTTCGGGGAAAGTGAACTTTCAGTTTTAACAGAGGATTTGGAGAGGATCAATTACAACCACCGGTGACAGACAAAAAGCCGGTAACTCCGTCCCCATGGTTGGGGGAGATAAATTCAGCATTTTCCTCTAAAATGGTTTATAATTGACAATAGGATATGAAAATCGTATTATTTCTGAAAATAGGGACAATGTTGGAGGTGGCTTGATGAATCTAAGTGAATTGCAATCCATGCTTACAATAGGAGAAAACGTAGCTGTAGAATTTAAACGTTGTGGAAATGGAATTGAATCGGATACTTACGAAACGGTCTGCTCTTTTTTGAATAGATTTGGTGGAGATCTTTTTATGGGAGTCTTAGATGATGGAACTGTAATTGGAGTCCCAGAAAAAGCAGCTCTTGATATGGTTAAAAATTTTATTAAGGTTATAAGCAATCCGGCATTATTTACTCCCACAGTGTATCTGATACCTGAGATTATTAAATATGATGAAAAGCACACAATTATTCATGTTCACATTCCACCCAGTGCAGAGGTTCACAGTTATAAGAAAGTTATTTACGATCGTGTGGATGATGCAGATGTAAAAGTGACAGTTACCGGAACAATTGCACAGATGTATATTCGTAAGCAGAATATTTTCACAGAAAAGAAGATATATCCGTATGCAAAGATGGAAGATTTAAGGTTAGATCTGTTACCCAAAATTCGGATCATGGCACAGAATCATGCGGGGGGGACAACATCCGTGGACAGCAATGAATGATCAGGAATTATTGAAAAGTGCTGGACTATATGGGCGTGATATTGCTACTGGAGAAGAGGGGTATAATCTTGCTGCGATTATGCTTTTGGGAAAAGATGATGTAATTTTGAATGTGGCACCAACTTATGTGACAGACGCTCTCGTCCGTAAAGTAAATGTAGATCGGTATGATGATCGTGAAATAATAAAAACAAACTTAATTGAAAGTTACGATCAACTTTTAGAATTTGGAAGAAAGAATTTGCCGGATAAGTTCTTCTTGGAAGGTGTCGTTAATAAAAGTCTTCGAAATACGATTGTGAGAGAAATGGTCAGCAATACACTGATGCATCGAGAGTTCACCAGTAGCTATACGGCCAAATTTGTGATTGAAAAGAATCGTATGTATGTTGAAAATGCAAGCCGCGCTGCTCGGAATGGTATAATTACAGTGGACAATCTGGAACCAAATCCGAAGAATCCGATTATAGCAGCTTTTTTTAGAAATATTGGATATGCAGATCAGCTTGGCTCAGGAGTTCGCAAATTATTTAAGTATTGTAAATTATATTCAGATAAGGAGCCAGAGTTTATAGAGGGTGATGTATTTCGGATTAATGTACCTTTGGATGAAGATTATTCTTTTGATTATAGTAAAACGAATGAAAAAAATGATCCCAATGTTGATCCCAATGATCCTAATGTTGATCCCAATGATCCCATTATTGATCCCAATGGTCTTATTTCGGCGAAAAATAAACTATTATCTTTAATAAAACAAAATTCAGAATGGACGCAAAAAGAGTATGCACTGCAAATGCAAGTATCAGTTCCTACAGTGAAGCGATTGATGTCTAAATTGCAAAAAGAAAATCTGGTGGTTCGAGAAGGAAGTAATCGTAAGGGAAAATGGATTATACAAGACCATAAAGA
>JBJEMC010000113.1:0-11469 GCA_051879475.1 Muricoprocola sp.
GTCTTCCCATCCCGGTTCTACCATGAAAGAGGCTGTGAAGCTTGCAGAGTATCTTCGTGATCTTGGCTATATGCCGGAGCAGGTACAGGATTTTTATCCCACACCTTCCACCATTTCTACCTGTATGTATTATACAGGCGTAGATCCAAGGACCATGGAAAAGGTTTATGTCCCTGTGCAGCCTCATGAAAAGGCCATGCAAAGAGCCCTTCTCCAGTATCGTAATCCAAAGAATTATGAACTGGTGAAAGAAGCTTTGATTCTGGCAGGGCGGACAGACTTGATCGGTTTTGATAAAAAATGCCTGATCAGGCCATATAATACCAGATCGGATAAAGATAATCAGAAAGGTCGGCAGATAGATAAAAATTCTGCAAAGCCGAAGACTACGAAAAAGAAAACCATTCGTAATGTACACAAAAAAACAACGAAAACAAAATAACCAGAGGATAATAACGATATGAAAAAAGTACCAAAAGGAAATTTCGGATATGTTCGGTATGAGAAGAAAAAGAGACTTCTTGTTGCCTTGATTTTATTTGCCATTCCGGCAATTATTTTTGCAACTGGGCTCATTATGACCCACACCAGAAAAAATATGTTTACCTTTATTGCCATCATGGGATGCCTTCCTGCCAGCAAAAGTATGGTAAATCTGATCATGATCTGGCTTCAGAAACCCATGAAGGAAGATCTGTATGAAAGAATCAGGGAACATGTGAAAGACATGTCTGTCATCTATGAAGCAACGGTCAGTGCCTATGAAAAAAACACACCTTTTTCCTGTATTGTGGTGACAGGGCTAAATGTTGTAGGTCTTGCCCGGGATACTTCTGCTGATATTCCATTTATTGAAAAGCATATGAAGAAAATCATCCAGGGAAACGGATATAAGGTCAATGTGAAGGTATTTACTGATGAAAAACAGTTTTTACGCCGCGTAGATGAATTATATGCAAACAGAGAAGAACTGGAGGCAAACGTTCCTTTTAAGCCGAATGAGGATGATCCTGATTTAACCAGAAATGAACTGGTGAGGAACGTGATTCTTGCCATCTGTATTTAAGGGGAATTGTTATGAAAGAATTTCATGTCTCTGCTAATGAAGCAGGACAGCGTTTTGACAAATTATTAGGAAAGTATCTGAATCTTGCTCCCAAAAGCTTTATTTATAAAATGCTGAGAAAGAAAAATATCACACTCAATGGAAAGAAAGCTTCCGGAAGTGAGATTACTCAGATAGAAGATATGGTAAAGATCTTTTTATCTGATGAAACTTTTGAAAAATTCAGTACAGTAAAGCTGGGACAAGAGCCTGAAGCTTCCTCTTTTGAATCACAGATGAAATGGGGCAGGATCAAGCCTCTTGAACCGGAAATGATTCTTTATGAAGATGAGCACATCATGATACTGAATAAACCAGTGGGTATCCTTTCTCAGAAAGCAGAAGAATCGGACATCTCCATGAACGAGAGAATGATTTCCTATCTGCTCCATACAGGTGCAGTGGATGAGATTCAGCTGCAGACTTTCAGGCCTTCTGTATGCAACAGGCTGGACCGCAATACCAGCGGAATCCTTCTGGCAGGCAAGTCCCTCACAGGCCTGCAGTTTTTATCCAGATTATTAAAAGAACGTACCGTTCATAAATACTATACCTGCCTGGTAAAGGGAGATGTTACAGATGCCCAGAGAATCGAAGGGTACCTGAAAAAAGATGAGGAAAAGAATCAGGTTATGGTCTATGATGCTCCTGTGGAGGATGCGAAAAAGATTGTAACGCAGTATCAGCCCCTACAGACAGGACAGAAAGCTACCTATATGGAAATCTGGCTGATCACCGGAAGATCCCATCAGATTCGTGCCCATCTCTCCGGTATCGGACATCCCATACTGGGAGATATGAAATACGGAGACAGAAGTCTGAACGAAGAACTTAGAAAGAAATTTGGATTGAAATCACAGCTTCTTCACTCATCAAGAATTGAATTTCCTGAAATAGAAGGAACCTTTTCCTATTTGTCCTCCAGAGTGTTTTCGGCTCCGGAGCCTAAAATGTTTTCCGTAGTAAAAAGTGAGGTACTGTAATGGGAACTTGGAATTCAAGAGGTCTTCGTGGTTCCTTTCTGGAAGATCTGATCAACCGGTCAAATGAAGTGTATCAGGAGAAGGGCCTGGCTCTGATTCAGAAGATTCCAACACCGATCACGCCGGTGAAGATCGACAAACAGAGCCATCAGATCACCCTGGGCTATTTTGAACAGAAGAGTACGGTAGACTATATAGGTGCAGTACAGGGAATACCTGTCTGTTTTGACGCAAAAGAGTGTACCAGTGATACCTTTGCCCTTCAGAACCTTCATGAGCATCAGGTGAAGTTTATGACAGAGTTTGAAAAACAGGGCGGGATCTCATTTCTCATTATTTACTATACAAAAAGAGATGAGATTTTTTATCTTCCTTTCCGGGATATGATTCGTTTCTGGAAACGGATGGAGGAAGGCGGAAGAAAAAGCATCCGTTATGAGGAATTAGATCAGGATTTCAGACTTACGAGAAAACAGGGAATCTTTATTCCCTATCTGGATGGGATTCAGAAAGATTTACAGTTCAGGGATTGACAAACAATAGTCATATACGTATAATGATACGGTAATTTAGCATATTAGCACATTACTATGCTAAAGCAAAGGAGAATAACATTGAAAAAATTACTACATACACCAGAGGGAGTGCGGGATATCTATAACGAGGAGTGCGAAAGCAAGCATCATATTCAGAATCAGTTGCATTCCGTTTTAAAATCCTACGGATATCGCGACATAGAGACTCCAACTTTTGAATTTTTTGACGTTTTCAGCAAATCTGTTGGAACTACTCCTTCTAAGGATCTATATAAGTTCTTTGACAGAGAAGGAAATACACTGGTGCTTCGCCCGGATATCACTCCTTCCATTGCCAGAGCAGTATCCACCTATTTTGCAAAGGAATCTTCGGAAATCAGACTTTGCTATGAGGGAAATACTTTTGTGAATAACAGCAGCTATCAGGGACGTTTAAAAGAAATGACTCATCTGGGGGCAGAATTTATCGGTTCTGATACGGCATACGCAGACGCAGAGATTATTTCCATGGTAGTAGACTGTCTGAAATGCGTGGGATTAGAAGACTTTCAGATCAGTATCGGACAGCTGGATTATTTTAAAAGTACGATCCGGGAACTGAATCTGGACGAAGAAACAGAACTGGAATTAAAGGATTTTATTTCTAACCGTAATATATTTGGAGTGGAAGGATTGCTTGACAGACTTTCTATTACCGGAAAAATTCGGGATGCTCTTATGGTGCTGCCGGAATTGTATGGTTCAGAGGATATTTTGGATAAAGCTCTTAATAATGCCATCAATGAAGAAGCCAGAGCTTCCATCCTGAGATTAAAAGAAATTTATCATATCCTGGATATCTATGGAATCACGCAGTATATCAGTTTTGACCTGAGCATGCTTAGCCGTTATAATTACTATACAGGTATTTTCTTCCGGGGATATACCTTTGGTTCTGGTGATGCCATCGTAAAAGGTGGACGGTATGACAACCTGTTACAGCATTTTGGAAAGGATGCACCATCCATTGGATTTGTTGTGGTGGTGGATGAGCTTTTATCTGCTTTGACTCATCAGAAGCTTCTTCCTGAACATCTATCAGAAATAATAGATATTTATTTTGATGCTTCGAATCAGGAAGAGAGGATCAAAGAAGCGATTAGATTAAGAAAGCAGGGAAAACAGGTGGCTTTACATCTGACCAAATAAGGAGATTACATGAGATATTTAACGATTGCCCTTACAAAAGGGCGGCTTGCAAAAAAGACATTGGAATTGTTCGAGAAAATCGGGATTACCTGTGAGGAAATGAAGGATCCGGATTCCAGAAAACTCATATTTGTCAATGAAGAATATAAATTACGTTTTTTCCTTGCAAAGGGACCGGATGTCCCGACCTATGTGGAATACGGGGCAGCAGATATCGGTATCGTGGGAAAAGATACCATCGATGAAGAAAACAGAAAACTGTACGAAGTGCTGGATCTTGGATTTGGCAAATGCAGAATGTGTGTCTGCGGACCACAGGAAGCGGGAAAACTTCTTCAAAACCATGAAAGAATCAGAGTAGCCACAAAGTATCCGAGAATCACAAAGGAGTATTTTTATAACAAAAAGAATCAGACAGTGGAGATCATTAAACTGAATGGTTCCATCGAACTGGCACCGATTGTAGGGCTGGCAGATGTTATTGTTGATATTGTGGAAACAGGCTCGACGCTACGGGAAAATGGGCTGCAGGTACTGGAAGAAGTCTGCAATCTGTCGGCACGTGTGGTCGTAAACCGCGTCAGTATGCAGATGGAAAGCAAACGTATCACAGAGTTATTAAATGATCTCAAGACGACGTTATCTTAAAATAACCTTATCCTAAGGAGAAAACAGATGAGAATAGTTCAGTTAACAGATGAAACAAAACAGAATTTATTAAATGATCTTTTAAAACGCAGTCCGAACAATTACGGAGAATTTGAAGGAAGAGTAGCGGCTATCGTAGAAGATGTCAGATACCGTAAAGATGAAGCTGTTTTTGAATATACTTCAAAGTTTGACCATGCAGACATCAATGCAGGGAATATTCGCGTTACAAAAGAAGAAATCGAAGCTGCATATCAGGAAGCGGATCCAAAATTAATAGATGTAATCAGAAAATCTCTGGTTAATATCCGTTCTTATCATGAAAAACAGAAAAGAACAAGCTGGTTTGAGAGCAAAACAGATGGAACGATTCTGGGACAGAAAATCACAGCTCTTTCCAAAGTAGGAGTGTATGTTCCTGGAGGAAAAGCAGTATATCCTTCCTCTGTTCTTATGAATATTGTACCTGCCAAGGTTGCAGGGGTTGATAAAGTCGTTATGACCACTCCCTGTAATGCAGAGGGTAAGGTAAACTGTAATACCCTGGTTGCTGCAAATGAAGCCGGGGCAGATGAGATCTATAAAGTGGGGGGAGCTCAGGCAATTGCTGCCCTGGCTTTTGGAACGGAGAGTATCCCTAAAGTAGATAAGATTGTGGGACCTGGAAATATTTATGTGGCTCTGGCTAAAAAAGCTGTATACGGATTTGTAAACATTGATTCCATTGCCGGCCCCAGTGAGATTCTGGTTCTTGCAGATGAAGGAGCAAATCCAAGATACGTTGCGGCAGACCTTCTTTCTCAGGCGGAGCATGATGAAATGGCATCTGCCATCCTCATCACCACCAGTATGGAACTGGCAAAGAAAGTTTCAATAGAGGTAGAAAACTTTACAAAAGAATTATCCAGAAAAGAAATTATTCAGAAGTCCCTGGATCAGTTTGGATATATTCTGGTGGCAGAAGATATGGATATGGCCATTGATGCGGCAAATGATATTGCCTCAGAGCATCTGGAAATCATGACAAAGAATCCTTTTGAAGTGATGACGAAGATCAGAAACGCAGGTGCGATTTTCATTGGAGAATACAGCAGTGAACCTTTGGGTGATTATTTTGCAGGACCAAACCACGTCCTTCCTACAAACGGAACAGCAAGATTCTTCTCACCGTTAAATGTAGATGACTTTATGAAAAAGTCCAGTATCGTATATTATTCCAGAGAGGCACTGGAAAAGGTACATGAAGATATTGAAACCTTTGCAAAGGCAGAGCAGCTGACTGCGCATGCAAATTCTATCCATGTCAGATTTGAATAGGCTTTGACAATATATATCTTTGTCTGTATAATTAAAATATAAATATATCGGAGATGTTTAGGCAGGAGGACATAAAATGTCGGGACGCAGTGCACATATAACCAGAAATACCAGTGAGACCAAGATCAGTCTGGCATTTAACTTAGATGGATCAGGACAGTATCAGCTTGACAGTGGTATTCCGTTTTTCGACCATATGCTAAATGGATTTACGAGGCATGGGCTTTTTGACCTCAGCGGCAAAATCATGGGAGATGTGGAGGTGGATTCCCATCATACCATCGAAGATACCGGTATTGTTCTTGGGGAAGCGATAAAAGAAGCCATTGGTGACAAGGCAGGAATCAGGAGATTCGGGCATGCAATCCTTCCCATGGATGATGCACTTGTTCTCTGTGCCGTTGATTTATCCGGCAGGCCATATTATGAGTCAGACATAACATTTACAACAGACAGACTCGGAGATATGGATACAGAAATGGTAAGAGAGTTTTTCTACGCGATTTCCTATTCTGCAGGAATGAATCTGCATTTCAAACTGTTATCCGGTATCAATAACCATCATATCGCAGAGTGTACATTTAAGGCATTTGCAAAGGCTCTGGATATGGCAACCCAGACAGATGAAAGGATAACCGGTGTGTTATCTACAAAAGGTACGTTATAATAAGAGGGATGATATGACAAAAGCAAAGAGCCTTATGGCACACATCTTTTTAAAAAATGAGCAGGCTGTTTCCGGTTTTGATAACCTGAAGTTATTTGGAGATGGAAATGCTTTTCGGCTTGCCAAATTTTACGAACACAGAGGAGCTGATGCTCTGATTATTTTTGATCTGTCCGTATCAGAAAAATGTCATTGTGATAATCTGCATCAGATACGCGAGATGTGCAGAAGAGTAAACATTCCCATTCTGGTAGGTGGAAATGTAAATTCCTTAGATGATATAGAACGTCTTCTGGAAATGGGCTGCCATCAGGTAGTATTAAATATGTCCGAAGAAATTCAGAGGATTTTATTACCGGCAGCAGCAGAGAAATTCGGAAAAGATAAGATCGTTATCACAATTCAGGATTTTTCCAATATTGCAGAAGTAGAAAATAAATGGAAAGAATATACCTCTCTGGCATTATTAATGGGAGATTCCCTGCATCTTTATGATGTAGTCCGTAATCTGTCCATTCCATCCATACCGATTATTGACAAAATGGATTTCCAGAGGATCTGTACGCTGTTGTATATAGATAAAGTTATCGGTATTTCCGGAAATATGGTTTCCAATAGAAATATCAATCTCTTTGATATGAAGGAGCAACTGGAGAACAGTGGAATCCATACAAACAGTAATTCTTCTGCTATTCCCTGGAGTGAATTTAAACTGAACTCCGATGGAATGATACCGGTGATTGTCCAGGATTACAAAACAGATGAAGTTCTGATGCTGGCCTATATGAATGAGGAAGCATTTAACCAGACGATTAAAACAGGTATTATGACATACTGGAGCAGAAGCAGACAGGAACTGTGGGTAAAGGGAAATACTTCCGGTCATTATCAATATGTGAAAAGACTCTCTATTGACTGCGATAATGATACGATTCTGGCAAAGGTTTCCCAGGTGGGTGCTGCCTGTCATACGGGAAATCACAGCTGTTTCTACCGGGATTTGATGAAAAAGAATTACCGGGAAGAAGATACTATTTCCATTTTGGATGCCATCTATCAGTCCATTGCAGATGAGACCGGTAATCAGACCCACGAAGATTCCAGAAAACGTATGGCGGATGTTGCCTTTGTTTTAATGAACAGTATGGTACGTGAAGGAATTTCCATGGAAGAACTTGCAGAGGAAATGGCAAAAAAATATTTAAAAAATAAAGAAAAGCAAGGGTAAAATATGAGAAAATTAGCATTATCTGATGAAATTTTACTAAGCATCGAAAAACCCGCCAGATATATAGGAAATGAAGTCAACGCTGTCGTGAAAGATCGCGACAGCGTTTCTGTGCGATTTGCGATGTGTTTTCCTGATGTATATGAGATCGGTATGTCCCATCTGGGAATTCAGATCCTTTATGATATGTTGAATCAAAGAGAAGATATCTGGTGTGAGAGAGTATATTCTCCATGGATCGATTTAGATAAGATATTAAGAGAAAAGAAGATTCCTTTGTTTGCCCTGGAATCTCAGGATCCCATCAAAGAATTTGATTTCCTTGGTATCACCATTCAGTACGAGATGTGTTATACCAATATCCTTCAGGTTCTGGACCTGAGCCAGATTCCACTTCTGGCATCTCAAAGAGGTGAGGATTGTCCCATCGTAATTGGCGGGGGACCCTGCACTTATAATCCTGAACCACTGGCAGATTTTTTTGATCTGTTCTATATTGGTGAGGGGGAGACAGTTTATTATCAGCTCATCGATCTATACAAGGATATGAAAGCAGCCGGAAAGAGCAGAAAAGAGTTCCTTTATGAAGCTTCCGGGATACCGGGAATTTATGTTCCCTCCTTATATGATGTGACTTATCATGAGGATGGAACCATTGCATCCTTTAGACCAAATAAAGAAGGCGTTCCGGAAAAGATTGAAAAGCAGATCGTAATGGATGTCACCAATACTTATTATCCGAAGGCTCCTGTGGTTCCTTTTATTAAGGCGACCCAGGACAGAGTTGTACTGGAGATTCAGCGTGGATGTATCCGCGGCTGCCGTTTCTGTCAGGCTGGTATGCTGTATCGTCCTACCAGAGAACGAGATGTGGAGATGCTGAAAGCAAAAGCCATAGAAATGTTGGAAAATACGGGACACGAAGAAATTTCTCTTAGTTCTCTAAGCTCCAGTGATTATTCAAAACTTCCTGAACTGGTCAATTTCCTCATCGAGGAATGCAGTCAGAGAGGCGTGAACATTTCATTGCCTTCTCTTCGAATTGATGCCTTCTCCCTGGACGTTATGAGCAAGGTTCAGGATGTCAGAAAGAGCAGCCTGACTTTTGCACCGGAAGCCGGTTCCCAGAGACTCCGTGATGTCATTAATAAAGGACTTACAGAAGAAGTGATTCTCAAAGGTGCGGGAGAAGCCTTTGAAGGCGGATGGAATAAAGTAAAATTGTATTTTATGCTGGGACTTCCAACGGAAACAGAGGAAGACAGAAAAGAAATTGCACATCTTGCAGAGAAAATTGCGGAACGATATTATGAGATTCCCAAGGATCAGCGAAACGGAAAGTGCCAGATCACGGTAAGCACCTCTTTCTTTGTACCTAAGCCATTTACTCCGTTCCAATGGGCGAGAATGTGTACCATAGATGAATTCCTGGGAAGTGCAAAGACGGTCAATCATGAGATCAAAGACCAGCTAAATAAAAAGAGCATCCGTTATAACTGGCATGAAGCGGACGTTTCTGTTCTGGAAGGACTGCTTGCCCGGGGAGACAGAAAAATTGCCAGGGTGATTCTGGATGTATACCAGCACGGCGGAATCTATGATGCCTGGTCTGAAACCTTCAGGTACGACTTATGGAAGGATGCCATAGAGCGTACAGGAACGGACATGAATTTCTACGTTCACAGAGAAAGGCCGGAAGATGAGATTTTCCCATGGGATTTCATTGATATTGGTGTGACCAGAAAGCATCTCAGAAAAGAATGGGAGAAAGCTCACGCGGGAGTTATCACAGAAAACTGTCATCAGAGTTGTGTAGGCTGCGGTGCGGCATGTTATAAAGGAGGTGTCTGCTTTGAAAATAAGAATTAAATTTGCAAAACAGGGCGTAATGAAATTTATCGGACACCTTGATATCATGAGATATTTTCAGAAAGCCATGCGGCGTGCTCATATTGATATTGCCTATTCAGAGGGACTTAGTCCCCACATGATCATGTCCTTTGCTGCGCCCCTGGGTGTTGGCCTTACCAGCAATGGAGAATATGTAGATATTGAGATTCGAACTCCTATTTCTTCCGAAAAAGCGGTAAAGCAGTTAAATGATGTCATGGTAGATGGCATGGAGATTCTCAGCTTTCGTCAGGTGGAAGATGGAAAGGCCGGAAAAGCCATGTCATTAGTGGCAGCAGCCGACTATACGGTGTCTTTCCGGGAGGGATATGAACCGGAGTTTGACTGGAAACAGAAACTGGAGGAATTCTTATCCCAGGAAACTATTATGGTGGTAAAGAAAACCAAAAAAAGTGAGGCAGAGACAGATATCAGGCCTATGATCTACTCCTGGTCACTTGAGGAGGAAAAGATCCATCTCTGTGTTGCTGCCGGCAGTGCTGCAAACCTGAAGCCAGAACTTGTTATGGAGGCCTTTGCTTCCTATGCAGGTTATGAGAGCAGTCCTTTTGCCCTGCAGATCAATCGTGATGAAGTATATGCAGATATGGGAGAGGGAACCAGGAAATTAGTTTCTCTGGAAAGCCTTGGAGAAGAAATCTATGAATAATTATGTCATTACAGAATACAGAGGCGGGATACTGTCCTCTGTATTCCTGGATAACAGACCTGTTGAAATCATCTATGAAAACAGAATAAATCAATCTCTTATTGGAAATATTTATATTGGAAGAGTTCAGAATATTGTAAAAAATATCCAGGCTGCCTTTGTAGAGATTACAAAGGATTTTGTATGTTATCTTCCTCTTAATGAACTGGTTGAACCGGTATATTTAAAAAAGGGGGCATCTGCATCAATCCAGCAGGGAGATGAACTTCTTGTACAGATTACAAAAGATGCAGCAAAAACAAAACAGTTTTCTGTGTCCTCCAGGTTAAACCTTACGGGAAAATATGTCGTTTTGCTGATCAATGAAACCGGAATGCATATTTCTTCCAAAATACCTAAAAAAGAGAGAGCAATCTTCGAGAAACTTGAACTGCCGCAAAGCGCTCTGAACTATGGATGGATCATTCGCACAGAAGCACTGGGGACGGATTTTCAGCTCATAAAAGAAGAAATGGAACAACTGTCTGCCATGGCAGATAAGATCATGCTGGAAGCACCCCATAGATTCAGAGGAACATGCCTGTATCAGACTCAGAAAAAATATCTTTCCTACCTGAAGAAGCGCAGCACCGGCAAACTGGACCGGATCGTAACAGATCAGGAAGAAATATATGAGGAAATACGAAGCTTTTTGATGGAGAGAATGCCGCATTTAGTAGATAAGCTGGAATTCTATCAGGATCGCATGCTCCCTCTTTCCAAATTATACTGTATGGATTCCGTACTGGAAAAAGCATTACAGGAAAAAGTATGGATGAAATCCGGTGGTTATCTGGTGATACAGCCCACAGAGGCCTTAACAGTTATTGATGTGAATACAGGAAAAGCCGTTGGAAAAGGAAACTTAGAAGAGCACTATCTGAAAATAAACAGAGAAGCCGCAAAAGAATCTGCCCATCAGATCAGGCTGCGGAACATTTCGGGAATCATCATGATTGATTTTATCAATATGAAGAAAAAAGAGCATGAAGAAGAAATTATGGATCTGTTAAAAGAACTCTTGAAAGAAGATTCTCATACTGCCCGCGTCATAGATATGACACCACTGGGGCTGGTGGAAATCACGAGAAAACGGGAAGAACCGTCTCTTCGGGAACAGTTAAAATATATTGACAAAAAAAACGTTACTGTTCACGCACGTTCCAGTAACGATGAAAAAGCCATGCAAAATCACCTT
>JBJEMC010000114.1:0-11384 GCA_051879475.1 Muricoprocola sp.
ATCTTATAATATTTTTATAAGAAGAATTGACAAAAAAACAGAAATTAGCTATAATATAGGAAATGGTAATTCTGTTGGATACGGCAGAGATTACTATCATAAAAGTAGAGTAGATGTTATACGTTAAGTGTCATTGGATGGGAAGGCTTCCAGTGAACGAAGGGATTTACCCGCGTTATAAGATCGCTTCCGCTACTGCGTTAAACAGGAAGCTTGATTGTGTAGTCAGGACGGATTGCTTTGCGCAGCATTTTTTTACCCAAAATGTAAAAAATGTTAAATTATTAACTAAAAGTAAAAAGAAGTGGAGGAAACGAAAAATGGGATTTAAATCAGACATTGAAATTGCACAGGAGACCGAGATGTCCCCAATTACAGAGATCGCAGCTAAGGCTGGTATTGATGACAAATATTTAGAGCAGTATGGTAAATACAAAGCTAAAATTGACTATAATCTGTTAAAAGAAACAACAGCAGAAGATGGAAAACTGATTCTGGTTACAGCCATCAACCCAACTCCAGCCGGAGAAGGTAAGACAACTACAACAGTAGGTCTTGCAGACGGTCTGCAGAAACTTGGCAAAAAAGTTATGGTAGCGCTTCGTGAGCCATCTCTTGGACCTGTATTTGGTGTAAAAGGTGGAGCAGCAGGCGGTGGATATGCACAGGTAGTTCCTATGGAAGATATCAACCTTCATTTCACAGGTGACTTCCATGCAATCGGTGCAGCTAACAACCTTCTTGCAGCTATGATCGACAACCATATTTATCAGGGAAATGAGCTGAACATCGATCCAAGAAAGATCACATGGAGAAGATGTGTAGATATGAACGACCGTCAGTTAAGAAACGTAGTTGACGGACTTGGCGGAAAGACAAATGGTATGCCTCGTGAAGACGGTTATGATATTACAGTTGCTTCTGAAATCATGGCAGTTCTTTGTCTGGCAAGCGATATCACTGACTTGAAGAACAGACTGGCAAGAATTATTATCGGTTATACATATGGTAAGGCTTCTGAACAGAAACCTGTAACAGCTGGTGACCTGCATGCTCAGGGTGCTATGGCAGCCCTTCTGAAAGATGCTCTGAAACCAAACTTGGTTCAGACTCTGGAACATGTACCGGCTATCGTTCATGGCGGACCATTCGCTAATATCGCTCATGGATGTAACTCTGTAACAGCTACAAAGATGGCGTTAAAACTGGCTGATTATGCTATCACAGAAGCTGGTTTCGGTGCTGACCTTGGAGCAGAAAAATTCCTTGATATCAAGTGCCGTATGGCTGGTTTAAAACCAAGCGCAGTAGTTATCGTTGCTACAGTACGTGCTCTGAAATATAACGGTGGAGTTCCTAAGGCAGAGCTTAACAAGGAAAACCTGGAAGCTCTGGAAAAAGGTCTTCCTAACCTGTTGAAACATGTAAGCAACATTACAAATGTTTACAAACTTCCTGCAGTAGTAGCGATCAATGCATTCCCAACAGATACAAAGGCAGAACTTGACCTGGTTGAAGCTAAATGTAAAGAACTCGGTGTTAACGTTGCTCTGTCTGAAGTATGGGCAAAAGGTGGCGAAGGTGGTATTGCTCTGGCTGAGGAAGTACTCAGACTGGCTGAACAGCCAAATGACTTCACATACGCTTATGAACTGGAAGGCACAAGTATTGAAGATAAACTGAATGCAATCGTTCAGAAGA
This sequence comes from Muricoprocola sp., assembly GCA_051879475.1. Taxonomy (GTDB): domain Bacteria; phylum Bacillota; class Clostridia; order Lachnospirales; family Lachnospiraceae; genus Marvinbryantia. The sequence continues at coordinate 1,702 of JBJEMC010000114.1, forward strand.
TCTACGGCGGAAGCAGAGTTGTTCTTACAGCGAATGCTCAGAAACAGGCAAAAGAACTTGAAGCTATGGGATTTAGTAATCTTCCGATCTGTGTAGCTAAGACTCAGTACAGCTTAACGGATGATCAGACAAAACTTGGTGCTCCTACAGGATTCGAAGTTACAGTTAGAAATCTTAAGGTTAGTGCAGGTGCAGGCTTTATCGTAGCACTTACAGGTGAAATCATGACAATGCCAGGACTGCCAAAGGTTCCAGCTGCAGAAAGAATCGATGTAGACGAAACAGGAAAGATCACAGGATTATTCTAAGACCAGCCGTTTTTATGGATGGAGATAATAGTGATATAATACTATTTTAAAGAAACTGCGTAATCGTGATGATTACGCAGTTTTCTTTTCATAGTTACTGGAACGTACGTGAACAGTAACGGTATAAGAGAGAAAGGTGGAGTTTTGTTATGAAAACGAAAGAAATAGATAACAGCAAAGTGATATTCAGGGTGTTATTGGCGTTTTCTCTTGCATTTGTTGTGGCGTCTCTGTTTGCCGGAGATATTAAGAACCTGATTCCCGGATTTATTACCATCTGTACCAGGCCATCACAGTTCACCATGGATTATTTTGTTTTGGGAGGACTTGGCAGTGCATTTTTAAATACCGGAATGGTTGGGCTTGCATGCTGCGCGCTTTTGTACTTTTCTAAGGCACAGTGTACAGGACTGACGGTGGCAGCGTACTGGCTGAATGTAGGATTTGCTACATTTGGAATGACATTTTCCAATATCTGGCCATTTTTCTTTGGTGTGTGGGTATATTCCAGAATTAAAAAGGTACCATTTAAGACAGTGGTAAATCTGGCAATGTTTTCCACAGCACTGGCACCATTTGCCAGTGAACTAATGTTCCGTTATCCATATCTGGAGACCAGGGGATTTACATTCTGGGGACTTCTTCTGGCGATTGCACTGGGTGTAGTAGTTGGATGTGTGATGCCTTCTTTATGCGCTCATGCACCAAATTTCCATAAGGGATATGATCTTTACAATGCCGGACCGGCTGCCGGATTCCTTGCATTTTTAATGTACTGTATCCTGTTCCGTTCACCGGGGATCGAAGTACCGACAAATACAAATCTGGGAGATGGAGAGCGTTTATTTGTAAATGTGTTTTTCCTGATCATGTTTCTTGGCTGTCTTCTGGCGGCTTATATGCTGGATAAAAATTGCTTCGGGCAGTATAAAGCCCTCTGGAAGAGTGATGGATATAAAACAGATTTTACAGCAAAATTTGGAATGCCGGCTACATTGGTAAACTTTGGCATCTATGGATTGTTTATTCTATTGTACTATAATATCGTGCATGGATTTACCGTTGCAGATGGCAATCTGGTTTTGGTGGGAGCGAAGTTTACAGGCGCAACCATGGGAGCAATCATGTGTATGTATGCCTTTGTTGCGCAGGGTGCTCAGCCAAGAACGGTATTTCCGATTATGATCGGATATGCCCTTGCTTCCCTGCTTCCGTTATTTATGTATCTGGGAGGCATTACAGATACTGTGAACTGGGGACTTTGTACCCAGGCAATTCTCGTAGGTATGTGCTTCGCCAGCGGCCTTGCACCTATTTCAGGAAAATTTGGATTCTGGGGCGGTGTGATTGCCGGAGCGCTTCATGCAACGATGGTAATGAGTGTTCCTCTGTGGCATGGCGGCTTCTGCCTGTATAATGGTGGCTTTACCTGTGGTGTTGTAGCATTCCTGCTGGTTCCTGTATTAGAGTGCTTTGCAAAGCCAAAGGAAAACTAAAAATTACATAAATGTGACAATACTATTTCATAAGAATGTCTTAATCATTAAAAAATGGTTGAGGCATTCTTTTTGTTATGGTATACTATTCCAGTAAATGTTACAGTAACTATTCAGCATCCCATTCGCAAAATCGCTACTGCGTAGCTTTCCTTTTGCGAATGGGATGATTCTCGCCATATAAAGATTCAAAATCATACATGCAAGCATGTAGATTTGTGAATCTTTGCATGGCTCTGAATAGTTACAAATGAATGGAGATTATCATGAAGACAAAAAGAACGGTTATGATTATTTTGTTTCTGCTGCTGGTATTTGGTACAGCCGCAGCATCGCCGGCACCAGGGGCAGAGGCAGCGGCTCTTACAAACGTGATGAAAGCCCCAACTGCCAAGGAAGGAAACTGGGTGATATCTGCGAAAGGATATCGGTATAAGTACAAGGCTAATGGACAGTATGCGAAGAGCTGCTGGCTGAAGATTGGGGGTAATATTTATTATTTTAAGAGTAATGGTTATCTCCAGACAGGATGGAAGACATATAATGGAAGAAGATATCATTTTGACGGACAGGGTGCTTTGGTGACAGGCTGGAAAGAGATTTCCGGCAAGAAGTATTATTTCTGGAAAGATAAGAAAGAACTGTCAGGATCAGCAGCGGTCGGAAAAGTAGTAATTGCATCCCATTATTATTATTTTGATGCAAGCGGAGCGATGCAGACAGGATGGATCAGAATTGGAAATCATGATTATTATTTCAAACCCTCCAATGGAAGCATGGCGGTAAATACTACGGTTGGTAAATACAAAGTGGATAAAGACGGAAAACGAATCACCTCTTCATCCACAGATATTACAGATGTTCCTTCTAATATTGCCATTGATAATCAGGAAAAGACCGGAAAAGTAGACTGCTGGGTAGGTGATTCCAGAACAGTGGGAATGGCGATTGCAAAAGGTAATTCCATTGCCGGTGATACGATCATGACCGCAAAGTGGATTGCAAAAACGGGGGCAGGTTATTCCTGGTATAAAAGTACAGCAGAGGCAAGGGTAAAGGCTCTGTTAAAGAAAAAGCCTACTATGACCATTGTGTTTAATTTTGGTGTAAATGATCTGGCAAACATCGACAACTATATTGCGGCCTACCAGAAACTGATGGAGGAGTATCCCAAGGCTCATATCTACATCATGTCTGTAAATCCGACAGATTCAGCCAAGTATCATGGATATGCGACAAATACGGCAATCAAGAGCTTTAATAAAAAGATGAAAGCAGCATTTCCGAATCACTATATTAATACGTTTTCTTACATTACGAAAAAAGGATTTGAATCCAATGATGGATTGCATTATCTTGCGTCTACCTATAAATTAATTTATGATTATGTTCTCACAAAAGTGTAATAAATTGTAAAAAACCTGTTGACACTTTGGGGAGAGTGGAATATAATTGGTCAGTGTGACGTAGTATGTTTGATGTCTAAGCCAAAGCCCCGGTAATGACATTTAACTATAGAGCAGATGATGTAACTTTCCAGCATCATCAGGTTGTTAATTATTCAAGGAGGAAAACCAATGAAAACATTTATGGCTAGCCCATCTACAATTGACAGAAAATGGTACGTAGTTGATGCTGCGGGCATGACATTAGGACGTCTTGCTTCAGAAGTAGCAAAAGTATTACGTGGTAAAAATAAAGCAATCTTTACACCTCATATTGATACAGGTGATTATGTAATCGTAGTAAATGCAGAGAAGATCAAAGTTACAGGTAAGAAGCTGGATCAGAAGATCTACTACCGTCATTCAGACTATGTTGGTGGTATGAAAGAAACTACCTTACGTGAAATGTTAAACAAGAAACCTGAAAGAGTTATCGAACTTGCAGTAAAAGGCATGCTTCCAAAGGGACCTCTTGGAAGATCAATGATGACAAAACTTCACGTTTATGCTGGTCCTGACCACAAACATGAGGCTCAGAAGCCAGAAACATTAACATTTTAAGAAGGAGGTAAATGACATTGGCTACTAAATATTACGGAACCGGAAGAAGAAAAAAATCTATCGCAAGAGTTTATATTATGCCAGGTACAGGTAAAATCACGATCAATAAAAGAGATATTGATGACTACTTCGGACTGGAAACATTAAAAGTTATCGTTCGCCAGCCTCTGGTAGCTACAGAAAATACAGATAAATTTGATGTTCTTGTAAACGTTCATGGTGGTGGTACAACAGGACAGGCTGGTGCTATCAGACATGGTCTTTCCAGAGCATTACTTGAAGCTGATCCTGATTACAGACCAATTCTTAAGAAAGCTGGATTCCTTACACGTGATCCACGTATGAAAGAACGTAAGAAGTACGGTCTCAAAGCAGCTCGTCGCGCTCCGCAGTTCAGCAAGAGATAATCATCTCCCAGGAGACGATTACAAAAGATTTATTATCCCGGAAGCTCATGCTTCCGGGATTTCTGTTACCGGAACAGATTTTTCTTACTCATATCTGGCAGTTAATGACTGCAAATCTATTTTTCGTCATTAGAGTCATCCTCATCGAAGGATAAATTGACCGCAAATCAAACAAATTCAAAACAAGTCAATGAAATCAATAGAATAAGTTGACTGTAAATCTAAGAAATTACCAAACAAGTCAAAAAGGTCAGTGAAAATAGTTGACTGATAATTCAGAAAATCACCAAATAAGTCAAAGTGGTTGATAAAAACAGTTGACCGCAAATTCAGCAATTCAAAATAGAGTCATTATAGTCAATAAAATGAGTTGACTGCAAATCTAAAAATTCTAATAACAAGTCTAGTAGAAAAGAGGTAAAATTATGCAAGGCTTAAAAGATATGCTTTTACAAGAGGAGAAACGTCTGGAAGAAATTGTGGATAACGTCAGTACGAACTTAATGGCGGCACCCGAAGGGCATCTTCGAATCTCGAATGATAAAAACAAGCCTCGTTATTATCATTGCATAGATGATAACAATGGAATCTATATTCCAAGAGCAGAGAAAGAGTTGCCAAAGTTGTTAGCGCAGAAAACATATAATAAGACAGTGGCAAAAAAGGCAGAAGCAAGATTAAAACAGATCAAGAAAATAGTGCAGGATTATTCAGACAGTGAAATAGAGGATATTTATACATCTATGCATCAGGAAAGACAATCATTAGTGACTCCTGTAGAACCAACATGGGAACAGTTACTTACCGAATGGTTTGAAGAAGAATACCACGGAAAAGAATTTCAGGAAGGAACAGCAGTAATTCTCACTGAAAGAGGAGAGAGAGTACGATCCAAGTCAGAAAAAATACTTGCGGATTATTTCTTCAGAAGAAATATACTTTATAAGTATGAAAAACCACTCTATTTGAAAGGATATGGCACGGTGTATCCAGATTTCACTTTCCTGTCGAAGAAAACTGGACAGGAAATTTACTGGGAACACGAAGGAATGATGGATAAACAAGAATATGCAAGATCAGCGATACGAAAGATAGAATCCTATCAAATGAACAAAATTTATCCGGGGGATCGTCTGATACTTACTTTTGAAACAGAGCAAAATGTCTTGAATTCAAAAATTATAGAGGGATTGGTGGATAAATACTTGTCTTGAGAATAATGGGGTACTAATGTTATAATTATTTCTGAAATAAACATACAGAAGGTGGTAGTTTATGAAAGAAAAATCTAAAGTTGCCGTATCAATTATTGGTGGTTCGGATGGTTCGACAAGTATTTTTCTTGCGGATAATAATGGAAAGAAATCGATAAAAGATTGGGTGCGAACATATAATTATAAATACAAACGAAAAAAGTCTGAGAAGGCGATAATTGCTGGAACGCATACTTTGAATGAAGTTGTGGATTATGCAATAAAGCAATATGGGGCAATCGAAATGGATTCACAGGCAATTTCTTATATTGAACAAAAAGATGGCTTAAAAGAACGTCTAGTTATTGAGAACAAACCAGAGTTGTTAGGTGACCTTCAAGATATTCCCAGACCAGATTTTTCGAAGGAAGAATCCGTAAAGGAATTCTTTGGGAAATTGAAACTGAGAAGTGAACGCATTTCTGAAATTCCCGATAATGAAATAGATATGGATTTTCATGTTTTTGTTGTATCGGTAGAGGGCGGTTCATTGGAATTAGGAATTGATTATATCTGGAACATATTTGGTGTTTCTTATTCTGGAAATGATAAGGCAATGAAACGACTTGAAAAAATATCAAAAGACCTTTATCTATTTTATGGGGTAAGTGAAAAGGATATTGAAGAAAAAAATGAACGTTACTCTTCATTGTTGGCTGTATTGAGTTCATGAAAAGTTATGAACTCAGTTGATGACTGTAAGTCTGACTTTCCTTTATCTAAGTCATTTCTGTCAGTATTTAAATTGACTGTAAATTAAATTATTTTAAAATAGAGTCAATGTGGCAGGAGGCATAAATTGACCGTGAATTCAGTAAATCAGAAATCAAGTCAAAATGTTCGGTAAAATAAGTTGACTGTAAATCTAACAAATCAGAAATCAAGCCAAAATGTCCGGTAAAATTGGTTGACTGTGAATCCGACAAATTAAAAACCAAGTCAAGATAGTTCGCAAATAGGTTGACAGCGAATCCCGTAATTCAAAAATGAAGTCAATAGATACCTTCCACTTTTCGCGGTTGACAAACATTTCATTACGGGATATAATAAATAAGCTCACGATTTAAAGCGTTAAAGTCCAAAAGCAAAGAAAAGGAGAAATACCTATGAAAGATATAGCAAAACTGATGGATTACAGAGCGGATGTCCGCGTAATTGATGCAACCTTAAGAGACGGCGGTCTGTGTAATGATTTTAGATTTTCGGATGAGTTTGTAAAAGCACTGTATTTTGCAAATATCAGAGCCGGTGTAGATTATATGGAATTTGGATATAAAGCATCAAAAGATTTATTTGATCCCAGCAAGTATGGAAAATGGAAATTCTGTGAAGATGCAGATATCCGTGCGATTGTAGGAGATAATGATACAGACCTTAAGATTTCTGTTATGGCTGATGTGGGAAGATGTAATTACAAAAAAGATATTCTTCCAAAAGAGGAGAGCCCGATAGATCTGATTCGTGTGGCAACATATTTGAATACAATTCCCGGTGCAATTGATATGATTGAGGATGCAGCAGAGAAAGGTTATGAGACGACCTGTAATATCATGGCTATTTCCAATGCCCGTGAAAGAGATATGGAAGCTGCACTGGAGCTTCTTGGAAATACTCCTGTAAATGCAATTTATATTGTAGACAGCTATGGAGCTCTTTATCCGGAACAAATTGCCCGTATGGCAGATACATTTATGGAAGCAGGGGCAAAATACGGAAAGAAGATTGGAATCCATGCTCACAATAATCAGCAGCTGGCATTTGCCAATACCATCGAGGCAGTAGGAGACGGTGTAGACTGGTTAGATGCAACATATTCAGGCATGGGACGTGGAGCCGGAAACTGTGCCATGGAATTATTACTTGGCTTTTTGAAGAATCCGAAGTATAATGTATATCCGGTGGTACAGTTTAATGAAAAATATATGACAAAGCTGAAAGAAGAAGGAGTGGTTTGGGGATATGATCTCCAGTACCTGATGACCGGCCTTCTGAATCAGCATCCGAGAACAGCTATTCAGTTTACAAAAGAAGGACGTACAGATTATACAGAATTTTATAAAGAATTGGTTGTTCAGGATGAATAAAGGAAAGTAAGAATGGGTGAACAATTAACAAAAAGTGATGTAAAGAAAATTGAAGAAGAAATCGAGTATCGTAAGCTGGTGGTTCGTAAAGAAGCATTGGAGGCAGTAAAAGAAGCCAGGGCACAAGGAGACCTTAGTGAGAATTTTGAATATCATGCTGCGAAAAAGGATAAGAACAGCAATGAGAGCAGAATTCGTTACCTGGAAAGATTGTTGAAAAATGCAAGAATCGTGTCAGATGAGTCCAGGGATGACGAGGTGGGAATTAACAAAGTAGTAGAAGTCTATTTTGAAGAAGATGATGAAACCGAAAAATATAAACTGGTTACTTCGATTCGCGGTAATTCCATGAAAGGGCTGATCAGTATTGAGTCGCCTCTTGGTAAGGCCATCAGAGGGCATAAAGTAGATGACAGAGTCTTTGTAAAAATAAATGATAATGTGGGGTATTACGTAGTCATCAAATCCATTAGTGAAGAACAGGATGACAGTGAGGATACAATTCGAAGATTCTGAGTCACTGTTCACGTACGTTCCAGTAACGGTGAAAAAAACATGCAAAATCACCTCGCGGAACAGTGGCACCTGATTTGTAATGATTTTGACGCTTTGACTAATTCAGAATCTGAAGATGACAAAAACATACAAATAATTCAAAATATCTCTTCCATTTTTGGTAAAAATGGTGTAGTATAAGAACATATACCATTTTTGTTGAGGTGAGGGAATGATTTCGAATCAGATTCTGCAAAGTACATTAGAAGGATTGAAGCAGATCAGCAGAGTAGAGTTGGGTGTTATTGATACGGAAGGAAATGTTTTAGCTGCCACTTTTCCGGAAGCTGCTGATTTTACTGCACCGGCACTGGTTTTTGTAAATTCTCCGGCAGACAGTCAGGAATTACAGGGATATCAGTTTTTTAAGGTGTATGATGATGAACACTTGGAGTATATTTTACTGGCAAGTGGGAGTACGGATGACACATATATGGTTGGAAAGATGGCTGCATTTCATCTTCAGGATTTGTTAGTGGCTTATAAAGAGCGTTTTGATAAGGATAACTTTATCAAAAATTTGCTGTTGGATAACCTGCTTCTGATCGATATTTATAACCGTGCGAAGAGACTTCATATTGATACGAATGCGCGCAGGGTGGTATTTATCCTGGAGACGAACAGCGAAAAGGACAATGTTTCCATGGAGAATGTAAAACGTACTCTTGGCGGCAAGAATAATGATTTCATCACAGCCGTGGACGAGAAGAATATCATTATTGTCAAAGAGCTTGCAGAAGGAGAAGACTATCAGGATATGGAGAAGGTGGCATATCAGATCTTGAACAGTCTGGAACCGGCGAAGAGAGAACAGGCACATATTGCATATGGTACGATTGTAAATGAAATCAAAGAAGTATCAAAATCTTACAAAGAAGCCCGGATGGCTCTTGATGTCGGCAAAATTTTCTATGATGAAAAGAATATTATTGCATATAGTTCCCTTGGAATTGGCCGTTTGATTTACCAGCTTCCGATTCCGCTTTGTAAGATGTTTATTAAAGAAATCTTTGATGACAAATCCACAGAAGATTTTGATGAAGAGACATTGACTACCATTAATAAATTTTTTGAAAACAGCCTGAATGTATCAGAGACATCAAGACAATTGTATATCCACAGGAATACACTGGTATACCGCCTGGATAAATTGCAGAAAAGTACTGGGTTGGATCTGAGGGTATTCGAAGATGCGATTACATTTAAGATTGCACTGATGGTAGTAAAGTATATGAAGTATATGGAAAATTCCACAGATTTTTAGATTGTGACATAATTCTGGAACAATTTGCATAAAATAGAATAAGTAGTGGCAGGGGGATTTGAGTATGAATGGATACTGTCCCTCTGTTTTTGTGTTGTATAGGAAAAGTATTGTAAGTGAACTTCCAAATCTACCATTATTGACGCAGCAAGTGCGTCATGAAGGGGGAAAATATGAAATATCATAATTTTGTTAAGGGACTGTTATGTGGGGTCCTGCTGGTTCTGATTTGCATGGGAGCCATGCTGTTCAGGTATCAGCTTAAGATAAAACGGATTTTAGAAAACAGAAGCGCAGTGACACAGGAGAG
>JBJEMC010000115.1:0-11380 GCA_051879475.1 Muricoprocola sp.
TTTGCCCACCTAATTTTGCGAGTTCACATCAGTGCTTCCTGAAGCTGCGTAATGGCATCCTGCACTCTCTTTTTCAACGCATCCACATCCTGTCTCTTGCCAATAATCAGATAATCCAGCGTTACTCCAAAGAATTCCGAAAACAGAATCATGTCGTTATAAGATGCCGATATTACTCCGCGCTCAATTTTTGAAATGCGTTTTGCATCAATATCAATCGCCTCAGCCAGAGCCTCCTGCGTATACCCTTTTGATTTGCGCAGCTCTTGAATTCTTGCTCCACATACATGCTGATCGTAATACATACGTTTCTCCTTCCGCACAGCCGGTACAGAACCGGACCGACGGAAGGTCAAAAAAGGAGCCGCATGACGGTGAAGAAAAAATCCTGTGCCGATAAAACAGAACATGGGTATTCCATAATTCTGTCTCATGCGGCATTCGGAAGACTTCGCCTGTCAGCGGCTCCACAGCACAGCTATGACTTATAAAATTGTGTTAATAGGGTTATTTATTGTCATCTCAACCATTCAGAGACGAATAGTAGAGCTGCAATCTCCGTAATCTTCTCATCTCCAAAACATTGAAGACGGTCTCACGTCCGCAGGCCTTGCATTTGGTCTGCACATGTCCTCTGGTATCCTCAAAGACGATGATTGAATTATGTCGGCAATAAGGACACCTGACAGTCCTGGGCTTTTGGGAAGCGATTGCATCCTTTGCCCGGATGATTTTAATCTGCATTTCCGCAGATGGTTCCGATACTCTGATATTCCTGCTCATGGCCACACCTCCAATGGATCACGATATTCATAATCCTTTTTCCGGTTCAGATAGCCCAGTTGTTCCAAGCGTATAGCAGCTGCCGATCTCGAAACGCCAAAGACACCACAGAAAGTGTCTATTTTGACCTGATCCTTGTCGTAAAAACGCCATCCATAACAGGTCAGAGGCTTTCTGCTGTTAATGAACCACATCGCCCGATCCACCTCTGACTGGGGCATCAGGATGGCAGCTCCCAGCGAATTGGCCTGCCATTCGTTCCAATCCTCCTGCGTTCTCAGAACGCGGGAGCCATTTCCTCGCACTTCCGGTCTCTTATGGCAGGCTATCTTTCGGTCATCGGAATCCAGCTGAAACAGTATCTGGTGAGCGCACTCATGCGCCAGCGTAAATCTGCGTTTTCCGCAGAGTTTCCGAATATTCTCCGGTTCAATAAAGCCCTTGTCCAGAACCACATCATTGGTTTTCAGGAAAATGCTCCTCTGACTTCCATCAACCTCTATCTGATATTCTGTATCCACATACGCGGTCAGACCATAGATGCTTCCGTCCGAGGACAACTTTTGAAATGACACTTTCAAGTTCAGATAGTCGGATGCAAACTGGTCAATGGGTGTCGGAAGCGCGAATCTCGTCGGATCATCTGCTTCGCTGCCGAAAAAGGACTTTTGAAAATCTCTTATCACTGCAACAGCGATTTCCTCTATGTTTTTCTGCGAAAGGATCATAGGCACTGCTCCTTTGCTTCAACGAACCATTTTTCATCTTCGTTGTACAGGAAGCTCTCATGCCCACCGATCATGACCGTATAGCGGATTCCGCAGCCTCCTACCTTCGTGGAAGCAGCCCGACACTTATGCTTCAATCGGTCGATCTCATACACCCGTCCGTCAATCCACCGAATCAGACGCGGACGGATATTTCCCTCTGCATCCACATCTAAATTCACAGGTACATATACTTTTCTACATTTCTGTTCCGACATATTCTACGCTCCTTCTCTGTAAACCGGCGAATGTGTTGACTTCTTTTAGCAAAGAACTCACCAGATTCTGCCGGTGCTGTATTAACCAATCATTCCTGTCGGCATAACCAAATCCACTTTTCGCTCTGTCGGCATCTTGCTTTTCTGAAAAAGTACCCCATTTTTAATCGCATCTTTCCCGAATCGGAATCGAATCTGCTCAATCGCTGCGTCCAAGCGTTCCTGGCGATCCAGTGATTTCACATCAGTGAATAGGTCGTATTGTATCGGACAATCCTCTTCAAACAGGTTGATTGCCCGAACTGTCACCGAACGAATCGGGTGTTCCCACTGATAATTCTTATCAAACAGAGCAAATGCGGTTTTCGCCAGATAGGTGGGGCTTTGTGTCGGAATGCTAATCCGGCACTGCCACTCCTTCGTGAAAAGCTCATTGTTGCGGATGGAAATCGCTATTCCGCCCGCTTTCTTCTTATGTATTCGTAGCTTGGTTCCAATCTCCTGCACCAGCTCCAGCATGACACACCAGACTTCGGCGTTATTCTCCAAATCCTGCATGGTCGTTATCCCGTGTCCGATGCTCTTTACCGGAGAAACATAATCGGAAAGCATAACCGGCGAATCATCCAGCCCATTGGCATATTTCTTAATCGCCAGTCCATTCTTTCCAAGGCGGCACTTCAAGAAATCATCCGATGTTGCAGCAAGCTCTCCAATGGTATGAATCCCATAACCGGATAGAACCTTCTCGGTCGCTCTGCCGACTCCAAGCAAGTCAGAGGCAGGAAGACACCAAATCTTCTCACGGAATGAATCTGCTTCGATGCAGGTAATCGCATCCGGCTTTTTCATATCCGACCCAAGCTTGGCAAAAATCTTGTTGAAGCTCACTCCTGCGGAAATCGTAAGGCCCAGTTCAAACTTAACGGTTCTGCGAATCTCATCTGCGATTTCAAATCCAGTTCCCATGCAGCCGCTTCCGGTCACATCCAGCCAGCATTCGTCCATCCCGTAAGGTTCAATCTGGTCAGTATAACGACCGTATATCTCACGGGCTAATTTTGAAAACTTCATATATTGCTCATAGTGCGGCTCCACGATCACAAGATCCTGGCACTTCTGCTTTGCTTGCCAGATTGCCTCTCCCGTGGAAACGCCAAACGCCTTTGCTGCATAGTTCTTCGCAAGTACAATACCATGCCGTTCCTCCACAGAACCACACACTGCCACCGGCTTGTTCTTCAGTTCCGGATTCAGCATACACTCGACAGAGGCATAGAAATTATTCATATCACAGTGAAGGATCACTCTTTGCATCTCGTATTCCTCCTCTCCGTTCGCGAAAGCACGAACAACTTTTCACGAACGCATTGACACACAGCATTTCTTGTGATACTATAATTACACGAATTATATTTCGTGTTTTCATCGTCATTATAGCAAGCACAGTTTTTCGTGTCAATAGATTTTTATGAAAAAGTGTTCGTGTTCGTAATCAAAAAAGAAAGAGGTATTCCTATGGTCTTCAAAGAAAGGTTGAAAGAAAAAAGAACAGAAGCCAATTTAACTCAGGTAGAACTTGCAGAGAAGGCCGGTGTAACCGCCCGCACAATTCAGAATTATGAGCTTGGCAGCCGTAAACCATCCAATATGGTTACGATCCAGAAGATTGCGGATGCGCTGAATACTACTACTGAGTACCTGCTGGGAAGCAGCGGCACCTATGTCGTAGAAGCTCATGAAAAAGGCGGCGCAAAAGCAGCGAAAGATATTGAAGAACTGGTCAGCGAAGTGACCGGTATGTTCGCTGGCGGCGAATTAAGCGAAGATGCCATCGAAGGAGCTTATAAAGCTCTGACCGATGCCTACTGGATTGCCAAAGAGAACAATAAAAAATACGCCCCGAAAACGAGGCGTAAAAAATCCGATCAGTGATATTTATCGTACACACTTTTCGCTATACTGTAAACTGGAGGTGGTATGATGAATGCGGAACAGCTTTCACGGGTCGGTGAGAAACTGGTAAAACGCTGCGGTTCCAGAGACCCTTTTGAAATTGCAAGGCAGCTTGGTATCAATGTCATGCTTTGCGAAAATTTTGGTTCCCTGAAAGGAATGTACCGGGTGATTAAGCGAAATCGCTTTATTTTCCTGAATAACAGTCTGGATGAAAATATGCTGCGCATCGTGTGCGCACATGAATTAGGACATGACCAGCTTCACCGGAATATGGCGAAAACCACCCCGATTCATGAGTTCATGCTCTACGACATGAAATCCAAACCGGAATATGAAGCGAACATCGTAGCAGCGGAGATCCTGATGGACAGCAACGAAGTCCTTCGTTACATCTATGAGTATGGATACACAGCCGAGCAGATCGCCAGTGCGATGTCCACTGACATCAATCTGGTTGCGCTGAAGGTAGCACACCTGGCCACACTTGGATATAATCTGCACGCACTGGAACATAAAAGCAACTTTTTGAAATAACGTACCTTCGAGGAGTCTGGACTGGCTCCTCTTTTTTGTTGCAAATCGTGCAGATGCCGTCTGCACAATTATCAGCCTAACATCTGCATGTGATAGAGCTTCACTTTTTCCTCAAACGGCAGTCCCGGATCAATGCCGACTTCTTCCCACATCACACCGAACGGTGCACCTCCATCTGTGTATCCAGCAATAAAAGCAAAACGATCATCGCAGTCCTCATACAGTTCTGCCGACCGTTCCCGTTTTCTCGCTTCCCGCTCCATTCTCCGCTGCCGGAGCCGCTGTTCTTCAGCCTGTTTAATCTGGTCGAGTTGTTCCTGTGTATAATTGACCCCCAGCTCCTGCAAATCTTTAGCAGCCGTCACAGCATCCACATGAAAGCGTTCCCGGTAATGCTTGTTCATCTTTTTCGGCGAACCGGTATAGGTGATCAGCCACTGCTTGCCTTTTCGGAGGCGTGCTTCCTTTCGCTCAGTCTTCGTCAGTTTCTTTTTCTTTGCCATTTGCGAAATCTCCCGGATTTTTTGCCGATGATTTTGGGTTGCGCTTTTTCGGTGCTGTCAGCTCATGGCTCAAAGAAAGCAGGTCTTTGATGGCATCATCCAGTTCTGGTTTGCCAAGCTGAATACTAAGCCATTTTTCCTTATTCATGTGATAGGCTGGAAAATAGCCGTCTTGCCCACGAAGAGAGCCGATCAGCAGCGGATCACTTTTCACATTGAGAACATCAATGATGCCTGCCTCCGGCAGTCCCAACTTATCAGCAGATACTTCCAGAACCACACCATACCATTTATTGTTGTCGTTGTGCCGCAGCACTGCATTCCAGTCATGCCAGGGGTATTCCGGCTCTGTGCCGTACTGCTGGCGTATCCATGTAAATAATTCTTGTCGTGTCACTCCATCGCTTCCCAACTATTTTATGTGTGGTTTGTGCAACGACCTGTTGCACAAATTCTTGCCTCAGATAACTCTTCGCACTGCATTGATATCAGAAATCATCCAGCGCAGCATCTATCTCTTCCAGCCGATCAATCCAGCCCAGGTCAGATTTCTTCTTGGTTGCCGGTCTTTTCTTATCACCACCAACCACTTCAAACCGTTTCTCTTCTGTCCCGAACAAACCTTTTACCTGAATTCTGAAATCCGGCTTGTTGTTGGTCAGTCCCTGAATGAGCTGCACATTCTTATATTTGGGCAGGAGAATTTGACAGATAGCCTGAATGTCTTGCTCCTTAATACACGGTGCTGCCATGAACTTTTTCGCTATGTAAGGCTTTATATCTGCCAGTACCTGTGACATCGAGGCTTTCTTCTTGGTCATAATAATCCCCCTTTCACACACTCTCGTGTAGCAAAAATATACCCGCGCGGGTTATTATTGTAGACTAATACCTAATCCGCTTAATAACTTCATAAACGCCGGCAACTCCTCTGCTCCTAATATTTTATTAGAGTGGTGACCTGTATAATCAATCGCATTGATTCCAGCCATTTTCACATATTTATCTTTTTCTTCGGCCTTTAATGTCGTCGTTAAAATGCACTGGCGTTTTAATTCAGATAACAATGCCAAAACACGTTCTTCCTTCTCCGTTGACAAATCTTCCGCACGAAAAGAATCCATTATAATTGGGCAAGAATGCTTCGTTAATTTAGCAATGCTAATCAATCTTGCAATGTAATATACTGTTTCCTCACTTCCAGATACAACTGAGCCTCTTTTTGTAAACAAATCATCGTATAATTGCTTGCTTTCGATATCTATTTTCCCCTTCACCTGATTCATTTCTTCTACTATCGCTTCGTAAAAGTCTTGCTGTGCCTTTTTTGAATCCTCTGTCTGTTTCTTTCCTGCTTTAACTTTTTGCTTTATGTCATCAATAGCTTCATCAAGTTTTTGTACCTTATCTTCAATTTCTGCAATACTACTAAAGCCATTTTTATATGCTACTATATTCTCGATTGTAATGTCTTCGTCTTGCATTATCTCTTCAATTCGTTGCTGCATGGAAGAGATTTCAAAATCACACTTTTCTATTTCTTCCGTATACGCACTAATCCGTTCTTCAATAGACGCAATTATCTGCGATCTCATTTCAGGGGTAGACACATCAAACGAGTATGTAATTTTTCCTTTACCTTTATATGCAATATGCGTAGAGTCACAGTCCATACAACGGAGTTCTCCTACCTCAATATTGCGATTAAGGGAACGAAGCTCTTTTAATGTTCCATTCCATAAGCTTCTCTTTGTTGCCAGCTTGTTTCTCATTTTACGCAAATCAGATATTTTGCCAGTTATTTCTTCCATTTCGCATATTCTATTTTGAAATGCTTCTTTGTCTTGAATTCGGCTCAAATATTCTTTCGCCGGTGTCGATGTTTTATAAAATTCACTGATTGCCAGCTGTTCCTTACGTTTTGCTTCCAATTCCTTAATTTGATTTTTTAGTCGAGTTATCTCATCAGCTGAGAGCGTAGATTCAGTCTCTCCCGCATAGAAGCAAACCATATCCTTGAAGTTATCCTTATGATAGAATCCAGAATTAAAAATTGTTGATGTATCTTTTCCATCTTGCCCAACAAAGAACATCTGTGCGTATAGTTCCATGTCAGCAATTCTTTTGTTGCCATTCACAGATATTTGAGGTAACGAAAACACATTGTTGTTCCAGAAATTCTTGAATTCAGCAGTATCTTCAAAAAATCTAATATCACCTGCGCAAGATACGATGTAGGAATCGCCTCTTCTCACTACAATATAGACCTTATTATTTTCTTCAAATTCCAAATAATAATAGTATTCCTTATAGTTGAATGAACTCGGAAATATCGGTTTATTTCCGATAGCATACAGCAATGATTGAATCACTATCGTTTTTCCCTTATTGTTTTCGTCGCTAAATATGATATTGATCCCATCAGATAATTTGCTTTCGATATATGCCTCATCAGTATTTCCCAGCCCCACCTTAATAATTTTCATGGAAGCAATCCCTCCTTAATCTTTGCTATAAAATACTTGAGTGATAACACATCGAAATCAGGACATTCATCAATTACGACACCATCAATTTGCTGGAAAATAAAGTCAATATTCCTGTTCGGGTATTTCATAAGCAAAGTATATATTTCTTCAAATAATTTCCAAAACCCCTGTGCAGCGGAATTATTGAATAACGCCATACATAAAGATCGCTGGCATTGTTCAATCATTGATTGCCTCTGCTCTTCAGGAAATTTTGAAACTATCTCAATAAACGGTGTAGGAACTCCCCTTTCAAGAGGATTACTATTAATAATTCTTTGTAGAACAAGCAATCTGATTTCTGATGTTGTCAGGTGACGACCATACGAAAGCACTTCATCAATATGATCTATCACAACTCCTTCAACAATCGTATTTTTCTTTTCTGATTGTTTATTCCTGATTTCATTAAAAATAGCAATCAGTTCAGAATCTGATGGAACTATTTTGGGATGGTTACTAATAATCGCCTTAATATAATCTGCCGGTTCTTTATCATCCACAACAAACCAAACCAACTTTAGAAACTTTTCTAATGATTCATCCGTTATCTTATCTGATTCGATATATTCCTTTTCCGTGCATTCTTCTTTCAGACCTGAAAGTACGCTTTTCAAAGCCTTAGGAGTAATATTTGTGGACTGAAAGACATTTTGTTTAGCATCAATCCTGAAAGTATCCGGAACGCCACCTAAAAAAATAATATATGTAAAAAAATCAAAATCGCTCACATGGTTTTTATATAGAGTAACAAGCTCCCGACCGATTGTTTTCGCAGAACCGGTTTTTAATGCCTTTGACTGGACATCCCAAAGCTTTCTTGCCATTCTGTCCATTCCTGTAATATCATTAAAAAAATCCACGACAAAATAGTTTATTTGCGAACTATCTTCCCGAAAATTTAAAAGATAAAGCATCGCCTTTGTTTCAAAGTCAGCACCTGATTTTCTTAATTTTTCCGAAGATTGCACCTTATACGGCATAAGCAAAAACACCTTCTTTCATTCAGAGACCTGTTACTCTACCCCCAACGCCTTAAACACCGCATCTTCCGCACTGCTGTAGAAAATCAGATTAAAACTGCCCACCAGCTCCGGCGGCACGGTGCCAAGGTCTGCTGCACTGGTAATCGGAAGCAGCACTTTCTTTGCTCCGCTATCGAGGCACACCTGCAAACTATTGGCAAGCTCGTCCACCTTCAGAATCGTGCCGCTAATACTGATTTCTCCCAGCACGGCAAGTGTACTGACCGTAGGCCGTCCAAGAGCGATGCTGCATAGTGCAATCAATGTAGGCAATGCCAGCTTTCCGGTCATGCCAATGCCCTGTAAATCCTGATAGTTGATGATGTAATCCCGCATCGTGGTGCTGATGCTGCCACTGATACGATTTCCGTTAGCTTTCAGGAAATTGAACGCCGTATTCGTGGATTCCTTGCAGTCACGGTCGCTGCCAAGGCCAGTACGTTCAAATTTTCCATTGCCGGGCAGCATCTGGCTTTCAAGGCGGAATACACCGATCATACCGGACTTGCCCTGACTTACGGTATATACCTGTCCCGGATTACAGATGCCATCGGGGATGAGCTTTCCACCGCCCTGCTCTGGCACGGAAACAAATTTTTCTTCAAAGGTATCAAGGTCGATATAGCTGAAGTTCACATCATAGAATTCCATACCACCCAACTTTTTCAGCTGCTCCTTGACGCGACGGCGCATTTCCAGCGCAAATACAAGAATTTCTTCAATCTGTTCCTTCGTAAATTCTCCATCCGGATACAGCAATTTCACATAGCCGCCTACGATCTTGCGGACAGCAATCGTATCGCGCTGGTTCAGGTTCTTTCCAAGGCGAAAATACTTATCTAACGCATCACCATACTGTTCCTTCCGCAGTTCTCGGATAAACTCTGCCAGATAATCCGTGATAAAGCCGTAATCATTGGTAAAATGCTCCGGACGGAACTTCGGAATCTCCCAGCCTGGAATGTAGCAATGCAGACGGTCAAGAAAGGCGGTGTCCGTTCCCATCTCCGGCGGGAACGGGTCAAACAGAGAGGAAGTCTTAAGCAACACATCCACGCTCTGATTGATGTTTCCTACAAAGACCATAGAAGCCGATGCTGCCTTTTCCTCTTTGCCGCGGGCAAAGGAGCCGGAAGCCATATAGTCTTTCATAATTTGAATGCCGTCTTTGTCCTTAAACTTGATTCCGGCGACCTCATCAAAGGCAACGCAGTCCCATAGGCCTACCAAACCTACGGTTTTGCGCCCCATATTGTAAAACAGATTTGCAACGGTCGTCTGACCACCGGATACCAGGATACTGTTCGGGCTGATTTCTTTATAGATATGGGACTTTCCTGTGCTGCGCGGCCCCAACTCACAGAGATTGAAGTTGTTCTCCACCAACGGCAGCATACGCGCAAGCAGCAGCCACTTTTCCCGATTGTTCAACTGTTCTGGCTCATATCCGCAGGAACGCAGCATAACATCCATCCACTCTTCCTGTGTGAATGCCTTGCGTCCCTCTCGAACTTCTTCAATGTCGATATGGGGCATCTGAATCGGAGTCAGCTTATGGATGCTGATGGGAGAGATGTCCTTCTGCTTTTTCTGTTTAGAGGAAATCGGCTGTCCATCTATATCCGTGATTCCAAAGCTGCTGTCTCCCTCAGACTCATATTCCAGCTGCACGATGCACCAGATACCGCCGCAAAGCAGCCGGTCATATTTTTCCGGATAATCATCCGTAATCGGCACATTGGTGAGACCAAGGTTAGAGAACTCTGCAAAAAAGCAATCCTTTTTGATGTCCAGATGCACGGTCACCATATCAATAATGGTATGGCTCCCGTTCTTGCGCAGTTGTGAGAGAATTTTCTGAGCCTCATCCGGGCGGACAAAATTATCTGCCAGAATGCGTTTTACATTCTGAACGCCCTGCTCAATGATTGTCTCATCGTCTGAACTACAATACTGACCCAGCAGGAACTCCAGCACATAGACCGGAACATTCGCTCCTTCTTTTATTTTCTTTGTCAGGTCTTTGCGGACGATCCGCCCGTCAAAGTTGCTACGCAGCTTCCGACGCAGTTCTTCACGATTATCGTCTGCCGCCATATCCATCATTTCCATACGGAATTCCTGCCTCCTCTGTATCAGAATCCGAATCCAAAGTCATCTGCAAAGGCAATGTCCATGATGACAGGCTGCCTCCACTGCTCCAGACCGCTTTCTTCGTCGTAAACCACAAGGTAATATTGCTTGTCCTTGTCGTATTTCTTATTCTTGAATGTGAACCGCATCCGGAAGATACGCTTCTGCGCATTTTCCTCACGACTGTCCGCCACATAACTGTTTTCGTTCGAGATTTTCTCATTGTCTTCCGAGAGGAAGAAAATGCGGTATTTTGCAGCTTTTACAGTATCGCTAACGGCATCCGACTGAATAAAGTCCATGGACGTGATCAGGTTCGTAATCTTATGGACGATGCTGACCAGAGCAATCTCTGCATTCTTTGTTTCCATGTGACCGCGCTCCATCTTAAACTCCAGCACCGGCACCAGCATTTCCTGCGGTGAGGAACCGCCATGCACATAGTTAGTACCGCCTCCGGCCACCTTAAAGACATTGCTGCTGACTGGATAGGACACCACCTTGCTGTCCTCATTTCCCAGAACGCGTCCCATGCTCATATGGTCGATGCCGTCATCTTCCAGTGCCGCCTTGGACACAATAAATCTGCGATTGACAAATGCTTTTTCCGCGCTTTTCCCAGAAATCTTGTCACTTTCTGTCAGCTTATCACGCTTGTAAATAAAGCCATGATCGGCAGTGACGATAAAATGATAGGTGTTGCCGCTGACGGAGATTCGATGAATCAAGTCCATGATTTCCTGAACGGCCTCCTCACACGCATGAAACACCTCATCCTCGGTATTTGCCTTGTCTCCGCGTGCGTCAATCTGATTATGATATACATAGATAATCTGACGTTTTGTCAGCACATCTCGCAGCTCTGCCACTTTCAGATTTTTGATATCATCGAACTGTACACAGACACTATCCGGGTTATAGCTTTGCAGC
>JBJEMC010000116.1:0-2256 GCA_051879475.1 Muricoprocola sp.
GAAACAGAAACGGAAACAGAAAGCGAAACAGAATCAGAATCGGAGACAGAAACGGAAACAGAAAAACAGACAGAAAAAGAAAGACAGAAACAGACAGAAAAGAAAACGACAACCCAGTCTTCTACTGAAACGAAAACTTCGGTCAAGCCCTCCACTGTGAGCCCTTCTACAACACAGTCATCAGGAAATACTGCAACACAAAACCAGACTCAGAATTATGGTACACAGCAATGTCCTTACTGTTATAACCAGATTTCCCTTGCTCCAAATGGAGATGGCACTACGGTTTATTCCGTTCACGTTGCCCAGGAAAAGGCATGGGCTGACACCTATGGTTATGGCGACCAGTCTCCAGCTTCCCAGGATGCCTCTTCCGGTACGGATCAGAATACTTCTCAGGACAGTACAAACACAGATGATGTTGCCCAGTGTCCATATTGCTATCAGTGGTTCTCCGTATCAGATGGCTCTTATGATAATCACGTAGCAAATGAGAATACGAATCTTGGTCTGCCTGAAGGTTCCGATTATATCACTTGCCCGAACTGTGGAAATACCTATGCAAGAGGGATCGAATTTGATACCCATTATTGTTCTACACAGTAAAAATTAACCTGCGGCGTTTCATTCACACCGCAGGTTTTCTCTTTACTCAAATGTCAGTTCTTCCACAACACTTCCATCCAATTCTTTTATCTGAAAAGTCTTTCCTTCCAGTACCGCATAGGTTGGCGGATTGCCACCCTTTGGAAGGGAGGTGGAACCGGGATTTAAAATATAATTTTCCCCTGCTTTCTTAGCCATGTATATGTGTGTATGACCATGAATCAGAATATCTCCAGGCATCATAGGGAGCATATTCTTTTCATTATAGATATGTCCATGTGTTGCATACATTCTAAGCCCATTTACTTCCAACAGTGCATAATCGGCCATAATCGGGAATTCCAGAACCATCTGATCTACTTCTGTGTCACAGTTTCCTCTGATAGCACTGATCTCATTCTTTCTCCCGTTAAGCATTGCCATTACTTCTTTCGGTGCATATTCCAGAGAAAGGTTATTTCTCGGTCCATGGTAAAGAATGTCTCCCAGAAGGAAAAGACGGTCAGCCTTTTCCTGGTCATAACGTTCTAATGTTTTCCTGCAATAGTATGCCGATCCATGAATATCGGATGCAAACATAATTTTCATATTCTAACCCTCTTTTATAAATCTTTTAATGGAATCACATGGTTCATAAGGTCAGAAAGCACTTCACGCTCTCTTGTAAGAACCACTTCTCCATTTTCTCTGATCATGATCTCTGCCGGTCTGAGACGGTTGTTATAATTGGATGCCATGGTAAATCCATAAGCTCCTGCATCCAGGATACCAAGAACGTCATCTTTGTAGATTTCCGGAAGCTCTCTGTCTTTTGCAAGAATATCACCGCTTTCGCAGATATTTCCTACAATAGAAACAGTCTCTGTCTTTTCTGACTTCTGATCGGATGCTCTGTACACTTCTACTCCATGGTAAGAATCATACATAATCGGTCTCTGGAGCACGTTGAAACCACAGTCACATCCTACAAACTTCTTATCATGATTATGCTTTACAGAATGAACGGTAGAAAGAATTACATTGCTTTCTGCAGAAATATAACGGCCCGGCTCGATACGGAAAATAATCTGTTCACCATATTCTTCCGCAAATTCATATAAAGCCTTATCAATGGCACTTCCCAGATCCTTCAGATCCAATGGAGCTTCATCGAATTCTTTTTTATATGGGATTCCAAATCCACCTCCCATATCTACAAAACGAAGTCCCTTAAATTCTTTTGCAATCTCAAATAAAGCACGGATACTCTTAACAAATGCCTCACCGGACATAAACAGAGATCCAATATGCTGATTGATTCCCACCAGTTTCAGATCATATTTTGCCAGAAGTTCTTTTACCTCAGGAATATATTTTGGTTCAATTCCAAACTTTGTTTTCTTTCCGGCAGTAACAACTTTTTCATGATGTCCTGCTCCAACACCAGGATTAAAACGAATTGCCACTTCATGTCCCGGTGCAATCTGTCCAAACTGCTCTAACTGGCTTAAGGAGTCAACGCTGACCAGAACACCTTCATCAATGGCATACTGCATTTCCTCAGCAGATACATTATTGCAGATATAGAAAATCTGTTCCGGTGTAAATCCTGCCATCCTTTCCATATAGATCTCGCCAGGAGACATCGCATCCACTTCCAGTCCCTCGGAT
>JBJEMC010000117.1:0-11368 GCA_051879475.1 Muricoprocola sp.
TAGATACATTTGTCAAAAATTTTCTATTGCATTATAATCTGAATTTTTGTATAATGGTAAATGATTATAATGTAATGTGGTAAAGTGAGAACGTTTATTCACGTTATAAAAAAAGAAAAGGGGAAACGGATATGAAAAAAAGAATATGTTTTGCAGCAGCTCTTTGTCTGGCAGGAAGCCTTGCAATGACAGCTGGAGCAGCAGACGAATTAACAATGGCAACAGGTGGAGAGACAGGAACATACTATGCAGTTGGTAACGTTATGGCAACTACATTGAATCCGATTCTTGAGAACTCTCAGCTGAAAGTTGTTGTATCTGGTGGATCACAGGATGATATCCTTCGTATCGAAGATGGAGAAGCTCAGCTTGCTACTGTTCAGAATGACGTTATGAGTTATGCGATGAATGGTACAGATACATTTGAAGAACTTGGAGCTTGCACAAACTTTCGTGCAATTGCCGGTATCTATGCAGAAACATGCCAGATCATCACAACAAATCCTGATATCAAGACAGTAGCTGACCTTGCAGGCAAGACAGTATCTGTTGGTGATGCAGGCTCAGGTGTTGAGTTTAACGCAAGACAGATTCTTGAAGCGTATGATCTTACCTTTGATGATATCAAAGTGGTAAATGCATCCTTTGGTGATTCTGCAGACAGCTTAAAAGATGGTAAGATCGATGCAGCATTCATCACAGCAGGTGCTCCTACTGTAGCTGTTACAGACCTTTCTACAACAAATGATATCAGCATCGTATCCATCGATGAAGAACATGCTCAGAAACTGATCGAAGAACATCCATTCTATACAGCAATGACAATTCCTGCTGGAACATACAAAGGTGTGGATGAAGATGTAGCTACCGTTTCTGTTCGTGCTACACTGATTGCATCTGCAGATCTTTCAGATGAAGTTGTTTACGAACTGACAAAGGCTCTGTTTGAAAACCAGGAAGCTATGGCAACAGCACATGCTAAGTTCGAAGAACTTTCTCTTGAAACAGCATTAGACGGTATTGATGTTGAATTCCATCCAGGTGCTCAGCAGTACTACGAAGAAGTAGGCGCTTGGAAATAAACAAGATCAGATTTGTCTTAATTCAAGGCACATTGAGCAGCCGTTTGGATAACCCCGAACGGCTGTTTTGGTATGACAATTAGAAAGGATGGTATTTGCATGTCAGATAAAAACTTAAATACAAATGCCAATGCAGTTGATATTGGCTCAGAAGCTGATGTTGATGCGATTATGAAAAAATATGACAGGGAATCGAATACGCGTGTTTACACCGGGATACCAAAATTGATCGTCCGCTATCTGTTCGTCGCATTTGCGTTATTTGTGGTAGGGATGAACCTTTTTGCAACCTGGGATGAACGTATCCGTCGTACCAGCTTCCTTGGCTGTATTATTTTATTGGTATTTATTATGTATCCTATTAGAAAAGGCAATCCTGGAAAACCAAATCATATTCCATTTTATGATATCATTCTGATGGTACTGGGGTCTGGCAGCTTTTTCTATTATACTTTTAACTGTGCGGAGATCATCAAGAGATCTTCCCGTATTACAGATTTTCAGATCCTCGTCGGTGTAGTGGGGATTCTGATTCTTTTTGAAGCCTGCCGTCGAGTGGTAGGTCTGCCGATCATTTTTGTGGCAGCGGCATTTGTGATCTATGCCTTTACCCAGAGCTGGGACAAACCGATGTTTGGACTTAAGAGTATCATTTATCAGTTGTTCTATACAACCAATGGTGTGATTGGAACGCCGATCAATGTCTGTGCGACGTTTATTGTCTTGTTTATCATATTTGGGGCATTTCTGGAGGCTACAGGAATTTCCCAGTTCTTTATTCAGTGTGCAAATGCGATAGCCGGAGCATCTACAGGCGGTCCTGCCAAAGTTGCCGTTATCTCTTCTGCACTTTGCGGTATGGTGTCAGGTTCTTCTGTTGGTAATACTGTTACAACAGGTTCTATCACTATTCCTCTGATGAAGAAAACCGGTTTCCCAAGTGAATTTGCCGGTGCGGTAGAAGCAGCAGCATCCACAGGCGGACAGATTATGCCTCCTATTATGGGAGCCGCAGCATTTTTGATGGCTGAGATGTGTGGCGTGCCTTATACAGAGATTGCGGTAAAAGCAATTCTTCCGGCGATCCTGTACTTTGCCGGTATCTTCCTCATGGTACATTTCCAGGCAAAGAAACGTGGATTGGAGGGCTTAAAGAGAGAAGATCTTCCAAAGTTCCGTAATCTGATCGTGAAGATTTATCTTCTGATACCGTTGGTACTTCTGGTAGTGATCATTATGAAAGGATTTACCATGTCAAGAGCAGCTGTTCTTGCAACAGCAAGTGCCATTGCAGTAAGTCTGATCAATACTGGTGTATCCAAAGTGACAAAGCAGGAAGACCCATATGCCATGACACCAAAATCTTTCTTTGATGCTCTGGAAAATGGTGCAAAGAATACTCTTTCTGTAGCAGTTTCCTGTGGTATGGCAGGTATTATTGCAGGTGTTGTAACTATGACAGGTCTTGGTGCAGTACTGGTCAGCGCAATTACTACTCTGGCAAACGGTCATCTCTTGATTGCCCTGTTCCTGACCATGATCACCTGTATCATTCTGGGAATGGGTCTGCCGACAACAGCTACTTATATCATCATGGCAACCACTTGTGCTCCGATTCTGGTAAACGGTATGGGATTGAACCTGATTGCAGCAAACATGTTCGTATTCTATTTTGGTATCGTTGCAGATATTACACCGCCGGTAGCTCTTGCAGCCTATGCAGGATCAGCGATTGCTAAGGCAAGTCCGATGAAGACTGCGCTGAATGCATCGAAACTGGCCATTGCGGCATTTATTATTCCGTATGTATTCTCTCTGGATACTGCGATGTTGTTCATCGATACAACACCTATCCAGGTAGCAATCATTTGTGTAACTTCACTGGTAGGTATGCTTGGTCTGGCTAGTGGTATTGAAGGATTCCTTCTTAGCAAGATGAATGTAGTAGAAAGGCTCGTTGCCATTGCAGCAGGTCTTTGCCTGATCTTCCCAGGTATCGCTACTGACCTGGTTGGTCTTGTGGCTATTGCTGGTATTGTTGTGATTCAGCTTGGAACAAGAAAAAAAGCAACTGCATAATTTTTATAAAACTATGAGAAATTTTCTTTGAAAGCTTCTCAAGTTATCGCGGCATTCGTCAAGGTCTCGTGCGAGTACGGACTTTTCTCATTGCTCGCGTAAAGTGAAACACTTCCCGCCTGATTTGCGGGAAGTGTTTTATTTTCCTGTTATATGATTCCATTTGCGCTTCAAACGGAAAAAGAGTGCCGTTTGCTGCAGGTCTTCAATTTTTTTCTTTGTGCTTTTCTGTTCCCGTTCCTGGGAAACTTTCACCGCTCTCAGTTCATCACGAAGGACAGCATCTGATTTGGTCAAACGATACAGTTCGTTATGCAGAACACGAAGCTGCTGACAGATATCTTCTGTTTGGTCTTCCTGCAGGACAGGGACGTTTCTGTGGTCACAGGATTTCAGTTCTTTTATCTGCTTTTGCAATTTTTCAATCTTTTCCTGCTGTTCTAAGACGATGGAGCCGAAGTAACGTACGATGTCTTCATACATGTACGGGTTATCAGGACTCCAGACTGGCTGCTGTGGGATATCTTCGTGAAACAGAGATCCATCCATGCCAAAATATTCTTTGGCAATATGGCGGTTGCCTTCTTCGTATTTTTTCAGGATTTCTTTTGTTTCCGATTCTGAAAACATAGAATAATTGTTATGGATATCCTTCTTTTGCTCGGATTGGATGGCTGCCCGTCTCGTCATCTGCATTGCAGATTCATTGTCTGTCAGTACGGTATTGATAATCCGCTGTATTTCCTGACGGTTTCCGGAGATAGAGGGATTTGCCGCTTCCTGATGGATATCGTATTCCTCTGTAAAAGGAAGTCCTAAGATATCCAGGAAGTCAGAGAAAATCGTATTCCCATTACCGGAAAAATGTTCCCGTTCAAAGATGCGTACCACCACATTTTCTTTTCCTATGACATCTGCAATTTTTTGCAGGTACTTATCATAATCCAGAAACTTTGAAGTCATATTGTCCTTATAATATTCCCATTTTCTCACAGCGAGATCCTTCATATTAATCTTGATGGCCTGAGAGAAAAGAGAAGCGGCAAGCTCGTCCTGCCTGCGGAAATAGACAATGGCTTTGATCAGATATCCATGTTTTTCAGCATCTTCTTTCAGACGAGTCCAGTAAGAAGCTTTTGCGTTGGTAGAAGAAGTCCAGAGATTCTCATCTGACAGCAGGACATTATCGTATTTTTTGAACTCTTCGTGGACGATATCCATACCCATCTGCCAGAGCTTCTGGCATGCTTCTTCATCTCGTTTTCCATCAGGGAGAAAGACATCCCCCACCAGGAAATGGCCATTTCTATCTTTTCTGACTCCCGGAAATTTATAAGGGATAGAAGGGAAAGACACACCCTTTTGCTGCAGCAGATTCTGATTATGGCTGAAGAATAGCTGCAGAGAGGTGGTGGCTGTTTTCGGGGTACCAATGTGTATATATAATGTTTTCAAATTTTCACCTCGCATAGATAATATGTGCTGTTATCTATATATTACCCCGAAAAATTGATGTAATTGTGAAGTCTTGGATTTTTATGAAAAATATTTGGCTTTCACGATATCTACAGGCATTTCTTTTCCTGTCCAGAGTTTAAAGGCTTCTGCGCCCTGATATAAGAGCATATACAATCCATTAAAGGTATGGCAGCCTCTTACAGCGGCCTCTTTCATGAACAGGGTTTCTCTGGGATTGTAGATAACATCAGATACAATCAGGCCTTCGTGGAGCAGATCCAGATTCTTGACAGGGCAGAGTTCTACATTTGGAGCCATTCCCACAGAGGTTCCATTTGTCAGGATGGTGCTGTCAGATAACTGATGTTTTAGTTCTGTTTCATCTTCTAAGTCATACAAAGAAGCTTTGCAACTTGTTTTTGCATTGATTTTGTCAACCAGTGCCTGTCCACGGTTCCAGGAACGGCCACGGCGGTTGAAGATAGCAAGTTCTGATACCCCATCTAAAGCAGCCTGGACAGCTACAGCAGTTGCAGCACCTCCGGCACCAAGAAGCGTCATTTTCTTTCCGATAATATCATATCCGGCTTCCTTTACAGCTCTCATGTAACCTATACCATCGGTATTATGTCCGATAAAACGGCCATGATCGTTTACCACCGTATTAACGGCACCCATCATAGAGGCAGCAGGGGAAAGTTCATCTGCCAGCTCATACATTCGGATTTTGGCAGGCATGGTACAGTTAAAGCCCTTTACATTCATAAGTTTCAAAGCCTTTACCGCTTCTTCCATTTCATGTTCTTTGATATCAAAGCAAAGATACACATAATCCAGCCCCAGAAGCTGGAAAGATTCATTATGCATCATGGGAGAGATGCTGTGTGCCACAGGACTTCCAATCAGTCCCGTCAGCTGAGTTGTTCCGGTAATCATAATTATCCTCCTCAATAGAAAATAGAAATAATAAGGCGTATGTATTTTTTATTATCATACCACGAATCTGTTAATGAAGCATATATAATTTTTGAGAAATAGATGGAACAAGCCCAAAAAGATATTATATTCGTGGTTTGAATGACTGTTCTTTTGATTTCTTAAATTACGGTCATCATTATATATTCGCCAAGTTGACCGTAATTTACAATATTATGTTTTGAGTCATTTCATAATGATTTATTAGCCTTATAATGGTGGTGATTGCTTATTCTAGACGGTTATGTTAAGATGAAACATCATAATACAGCTTAGAAATGGAGGAAAAACACATGAAAAAGAAATTTCTTCCACTTTTATGTGGAATAGTATTTTTATCAGCCATTCCGGTACAGGCGTATGAAACGAAAGAAATCAACTGGGATGAAGACTGGGAATACGCTTCTTATTCTGAAATCCATGGTGACAGTGTGACGCTGTATCAGGTCTCGGAGGATGCAAAGACGGTTGCTGTAAATGCAGGTCATGGAACCGTAGGAGGAACGGAGTATTCTACACTTTGCCATCCCGACGGAACCCCTAAGGTTACGGGAGGAAGTACGGCAGAGGGTGCTGTATACGCCACTGCCATTGCAGTAGGAACCACCATGCTCGATGGTACGGCAGAGGCAGAAGTGACTTTATCCCTGGCTGAGATTGTAAAAGATCAGCTTCTGGAAGCTGGCTATAATGTCCTTATGATCAGAGAAGATATGGATACCCAGCTGGATAATATTGCCCGTACCGTTTTCTCAAATCAGAATGCAGACTGCCATATCGCACTCCATTATGATTCTACAGAATATGACAAAGGTGTGTTTTATATGTCTGTTCCCATGGTTGATTCCTACCTCTCCATGGAACCGGTGTCATCTCATTGGGAAGAACATACGAAACTGGGAGAAAGCCTTATAGCAGGATGTGAAAAAGAAGGGCTCCCTATTTTCGAGGGAGGTTCTCTTGCGATGGATCTGACCCAGACATCTTATTCTACCGTTCCTTCTGTGGATGTGGAAGTAGGAGACAGGGGATCAGATTATTCCAGAGAAACCCAGGAAAAGATTGCCGCAGGTCTTGTAAATGGAATAGAAAAGTTCTTTGAATCATAAAAAAAGCTTTTCAAATCCTGATTCTGTGATAATATAGAAAAAGGTTACAGTTTAGGTGCTGCTGAAACGTACGTGAACAGTAACAAAAAGGTTCTGCAAGCAGAATCGATTTATGAAGGGAGAAAGGATATGTTAAAAGAATTCAAAGAATTTGCCCTGAAGGGTAACATGATCGACCTGGCTGTTGGTGTGATCATCGGTGGTGCTTTCAATAACCTTGTTTCATCATTGGTAAATGATGTTATTATGCCACTGCTTGGTCTTCTTACCGGTAAACTGGATTTTTCCAACCTGTTTCTTGCACTGGATGGAAATACCTATGCAACTCTGGCAGAAGCAGAAGCGGCAGAGGCAGCAGTTGTAAAGTATGGAAGTTTTATTTCTGGTGTGCTCAATTTCTTGATCATGGCTTTTGTGGTATTTTTAATCGTCAAAATGATCAACACCGCCAGAAAGAAACTGGAAGCCCCAAAACCTGTAGAAGCACCTTCTACACAGATCTGTCCGTATTGCCAGTCTGAGATTTCCGTTAAGGCTACACGCTGCCCGAATTGCACAACAAAGTTAAAAGGCTGGGTTGAGCCCGAATTAGATAGAAAATAATCTTTCATCTAATTTGCGCTTCGCCCGGAAAAATTCAAAGGCGTTCACATAAGCTGTGGACGCCTTTAGAAAGCAGGACAAGAGTCATGGGACAGACAGTAACAATCAGAAATATAACATTAGGAGAGGGAATACCGAAGATCTGTGTTCCCATTGTAGGCAAAAATAGAGAAGAAATCCTTGCGGCAGCTGAGCAGATTGCCCAGGCAAAACCAGATATCGTAGAGTGGCGTATGGATTTCCTTCAGGGAATAGATAATCAGGAGCTATTAAGTGAAATACTGATTTTACTAAGAAACACACTGGGAGAAATCCCTCTTCTTTGTACCTTTAGAACGAAAGGAGAAGGCGGAGAGCAGGATATTTCCTTAGAAACCTATGAGCAGATCAATAAATGTGTCATCGACAGCAAGATGGCAGATGCTATAGATGTGGAATTCTTTCTTGGAAAAGAAACGGTGAAATCATTGCTTACAGCAGCCCATGAGGCGGGCATGGTGGTGATCGGTTCTAATCATGACTTTTTTAAAACTCCGGCAAAGGATGAAATCGTAAATCGTCTTTGCAAAATGCAGAAAATAGGAATGGATGTGGCAAAGATCGCAGTAATGCCTCAGTCAGAAGCAGATGTACTGATACTTTTAGATGCTACTAGAGAAATGAAAGAAAAGCATCCGGAGACACCGGTGATCACCATGTCCATGGGACCCAAAGGTGTGATCAGCAGAATGACAGGAGAGATTTTCGGCTCTTCTCTGACCTTTGCCATGCTGGGAAAGGCTTCTGCCCCTGGTCAGGTGCCTCTGGAGGAACTGAGGGATATTTTACAGAAAATACATGTTTATGGAGGGTGAATCATGGCAAAAAAGATGATTTCCTGGAATGTCAATGGACTTCGTGCCTGTATGCAAAAAGGCTTTGAAGAGTTTTTTAAAGAAGCGGATGCGGATATTTTCTGTTTGCAGGAAACGAAGCTTCAGGAAGGACAGATTGACTTTGCACCGGAAGGGTACCATTGCTTCTGGAATTATGCAAAGAAAAAGGGGTATTCGGGGACAGCGATTTTTTCAAAGGAAGAACCGATTGCAGTGACCTATGGGCTTGGCATAGAGGAACATGATCAGGAAGGGCGAGTAATCACCCTGGAATTCCCGGAGTACTATGTCCTTACGGTCTATACTCCGAATTCTCAGAATGAACTGGCAAGACTTCCTTATCGTATGACCTGGGAAGATGATTTCCTGGCATATCTGAAAAAATTAGAAGAGAAAAAACCAGTTATCTTTTGCGGGGATTTAAATGTTGCCCATAAAGAGATTGACCTGAAGAATCCTAAAACCAATCGCAAAAATGCCGGATTTACGGACGAAGAGAGAGAAAAGTTTACTCGGTTGTTGGAAAATGGC
Organism: Muricoprocola sp.; assembly: GCA_051879475.1. Lineage (GTDB taxonomy): Bacteria > Bacillota > Clostridia > Lachnospirales > Lachnospiraceae > Marvinbryantia. The sequence continues at coordinate 8,713 of JBJEMC010000117.1, forward strand.
TTTATTGATACCTGGAGATACTTTTATCCAGATCAGGAAGGAATCTATTCCTGGTGGTCCTATCGTTTTAAAGCCAGAGAGAAGAACGCCGGGTGGCGTATCGACTATTTCTGTGTATCCCAATGCCTGCAGGAGAAGCTTTCCGGTGCCTCCATTCATACCGAGATATTTGGTTCCGACCATTGCCCGGTGGAATTGCAGATAAATATTTAAAGAATAAAGGGTTACTGTTCATGTGCCACTGTCCCGCGAGGTGTTTTGCTTGGCAAAACCCGAGGCCTGCAATGAAAAAGCCATCACCGAAGGTGATTTTGCATGGCTTTTTCATCGTTACTGGAACGCACGTGAACAGTAACAATAAAGGAGAAAAAAGAGATGAGACAGAATCCAATTGTAACAATTACTATGGAAAACGGAGATGTAATGAAAGCAGAGCTGTACCCTGAGGTGGCTCCAAATACTGTGAACAACTTTATCAGCCTCGTAAAAAAAGGATTTTATGATGGAATGATTTTCCATCGTGTCATCTATGGCTTTATGATTCAGGGGGGGTGTCCACAGGGAACAGGAACAGGTGGACCGGGTTATTCCATCAAAGGTGAATTTAGCAAAAATGGATTTAAAAATGACTTGAAACACACGGAGGGTGTTCTTTCCATGGCAAGAGCCATGAATCCGGACTCTGCAGGCTCCCAGTTCTTTATCATGCATAAGAATTCCCCGCACCTGGATGGCTCCTACGCAGCCTTTGGTAAAGTAATTGAAGGTATGGATGTGGTAAATAAGATTGCAGAAACAGACACTGATTTCAGAGACAGACCACTGGATGAACAGAAAATCAAATCCATGACTGTAGAAACCTTTGGAGAGGAATACAGTGAACCAGAGAAATGCTGATAAAAATGGCATAGAGGTATGTGTCAGTGCCAGACCGGAAGAGATCCGGGAATGTATCAGAAAAGGAATCCCTTGTGTATACCTGGAGTACCCGGACAGCGAACCTGTATATGAATGCAGTTTTGTGTGGCAGATGACAGAAGAAGCACCTTTTCCTGATGAAGATTATCTGGAAAAGGTGTATAAAAGGTGGCACCATCTTCCCCTTATGATTGCTGAGACAGAAAGGCTTCTTATAAGAGAATCTGTCATAGAAGATCTGGAAAGCTTTCGTCTGTTTTACGAGGAAGAAAGGGAAAACCCTGATATTGAACCCCTGGGGACAGAAGCGGAGCGGGCACTGGCAGAATACATCAGATACCAGTACCCTTTCTGGGACTTCGGACTCTGGAGCGTAGAAAAGAAGGGAACGAAAGAGGTCATTGGCCGGATGGGATTGGAAGTATACGAAGATAAGATGGAGCTTTCCTATCTGATTGGAAGAGCATTTCGCCGGGAAGGATATGCCAGTGAGGCGGCAAAAGCCATCTTACAGTATGCCAGAGAGAAACTGGAACTTAAAGAAGTGTATTTAAGAACTTCCAAGGGAAATATGATCTCCCAAAAGCTGGCAGAAAGCCTGGGCTTCCAGAAAGTGGGAAAAGCTTATCAGAAAATACTTGACAGTGAAAAAACAATGGGGTAAGATAGAAAGAAATTAATCCTACTTAAAGAGTAGGAAAAAAGGAAAAAGGAGACAAAAATTATGAAAAAAGTAATGGCAACAGCGGCAGCAGCAGCTATGACACTGGCACTTGCAGTACCTGTAGCAGCAGAAGGAACGATCACAGTAGCAGCATCTCCAACACCACATGCGAAGATTCTGGAACAGGCAGCACCTATTCTGGCTGAGCAGGGATGGGATCTTCAGGTTACAGAATTTGATGACTATATTCTTCCAAACAAAGCAGTAGAAGAAGGAGAATATGATGCAAACTATTTCCAGCATATCCCATATCTTGAAAACTTCAATGAACAGAATGGAACACATCTGGTAAGTGTAGGTAAAATTCACTATGAACCATTTGGAATCTATCCTGGAACAAAGGCTTCCCTGGATGAACTGGAAGACGGAGATTATATCGGAGTACCAAATGACCCGACAAATGAAGCAAGAGCCCTTCTTCTTCTTCAGGACAACGGAATTCTGACGCTGAAAGACGATGCCGGTATGGAAGCAACTGTAATGGATATCGTAGAAAATCCTTATAATATTCAGTTCGAAGAACTGGAAGCAGCACAGGTTGCAAGAGCAGTAGATCAGGATGCTCTGGTTGTATTAAACGGAAACTATGCAATGGAAGCAGGATATACAATCGCACATGACGCTATCGCTTACGAAGCAACAGATTCTCTTGCAGCTGAAACATATGTAAATATCATTGCTGTAAAAGAAGGAAATGAAGATAATGAAGGTGTGAAAGCGCTGGTGGATGTTCTGAAATCTGAAGAAATCCAGAACTATATCACTGAAACATTTGAAGGCGGAGTAATTCCTTTCGTTGAAAAATAAAGGTCGATAGAAAAAGTGTTGTTACAGTTCAGGTACCATTGGAACTTACGTGAACAGTAGCGAAAAAGTAGGGGCGCTGCAAGATTCTATCTTGCAACGTCCCTGTTTTTACGATATGATAAGATGTCGAATAGTTGTTACAGTTCAGGTGCCATTGTTCCGCGAGGTGTTTTGCTTGGCAAAACCCGAGGTCTGCAATGAAAAAGC
>JBJEMC010000118.1:0-11240 GCA_051879475.1 Muricoprocola sp.
GAGTCGTAAGACGAAGACAGAGCTTAGCAGGAAGGTCGTTCTGTGAACGAAGTGAACAGAACTTCCGAAAGTCTGGGTAAGATGTAAAATATTTCTGTGTGTGGTTTTGAAGGTACAAGAAATAGTAACCAGTCAATAGTGACTGGTTTTTTTACATTTAGTCACAATTTTTTCAATATTTCATGTTATGATAAATGGAATAACAAAAGGAGAAGAATGAATGAAAGAAAGACACTGTGACCGCCTGACACTGATTAAGAAAATTATTTTAGTTGTTTGTCTGATCAGTATGGGGCTCATAATTGGATGTAACAGAGATCGTTTCTGGATCGAGAAAGAATATACGGCAGCGAAAAAAGGAAGCATCAGTGAAATATCTCTGATAGAAAATGAAGAGATACGGCAGAATTTCCTGGCGAAAGAAGATGGTCTGATCAGTGTAAAGATTCCATTTAAAGCCTGGGAAAAGAGTAATGCTTCAGGAAGTATTACGGTGGAGATCCAGGATCAGGATCAGAATATACTATGTTCTGAAGAAAAGAAAGTAAAGAAGCTAGTCCAGTCCAAAACCAGCAATGAAACAACATTTTCTGCAGAGGCTGAGCTTACTGAAGGACAGATCTATACGGTTGTAATTCGTGGTAATGACATTCAAAGTGAAAAAGGCGTATTTCTTTACAAGGATTCCAATAATGCCGCTCTGTTTCCGGCTCTTACAGTGGATGGAACAAACAGTAAAGGGCACATTCAAATGACTTTCCGCATGGACCACTATTCCAGTAACAGTATGGTAATGATGTTTGTCCTTTTAGGAATAGGAATCATTTTTGTAGTAATTCCTTTTGACCGCATGAAGATTCACGGGAAAAAAGGGAATACAATAGAAAGCAACAAACTGCTGGCAAGAATCTTTTTCTTTGTATCTCCGGTTGTTGCCTTTATGATCGTACAGAGGTATTCTGGATATGGCATTACTGCTTTTCTGAAGCTGTGTCTGAAGCCAAAGGGAATATTGAATATCTTTTTATATGGACTGTTATGGTGGCTGATTTATCTTATATGCAACCGTACCAAATATACAGCGGTGATATTTGTAACTGCATCATCTGTTCTGGGACTTGCCAATTATTTTGTATGGCAGTTCAGAGGAATCCCTGTCATGATGGCAGATATCGCATCTATTAGTACAGCTGCGAAAGTGGCAGAGAACTATGATTATATTTTAGACATTTCTTCCTTGTGGGCACTGACGTATACGGTGGTATTTGACTGTATTGTGCTTTCTTTAAAAAGCTACAAGGGTCTTACCTGGAAAAAAAGAATCTGTGTTCTTCTTGGTTTTCTGGTTCCATATTCTGTTTATTATACACAATTACTTCATGGAACCTTGTTAAAAGACCATGGAATTACAGTTAGTGTATGGGATCCGTCCAGAAATTATGCATCAAATGGTTCATTGCTTTCATTTTTCCTTAGCTATACCTATTATACGGTAGATAAGCCGGACAATTACAGCGTAGAGAAGGTGGAAGAAATTGCCGAGCGATATCCGTCAGATTCTGTAGAGGATAATCATACACAGAGACCGAATATCATTGCTATCATGAATGAGGCATTTTCAGATTTGGACGTTGATGGAGATCTGGAAACCTCAGAAGATTATATGCCTTATATTCACAGCCTGACTGAGGATACCGTAAAAGGCGATCTGTATGTTTCCGTATTGGCCGGTAATACTGCCAATTCAGAATTTGAATTTTTAACAGGCTGCAGTATGGCATTTCTGCCATTTCGCTCGATACCGTATGATAGCTATGTGAAAGCAGAATTTCCGTCCCTTACACATAATCTGGAAGATATGGGATATGCAGGGAATATCGCGTTTCATCCGGCAACAAAAACTGCCTGGAGCAGAGATGTCGTATATCCGTTATTTGGGTTTGAAGAATTTTATACGGTATCAGATATGGAGAAAAAGAATTATGTCAGAAACTTTGTATCAGATCAGTCAGATTTTGAATTCCTGATCAATGCTTATGAGGAAGCAGACAAGTTATCCGATGACCCATTTTATGCCTTTAATGTTACCATTCAGAATCATGGAGGATATAAATCTTCCCAGGGAATGGTAGATACTCCGATTACTATAACAAATGCACAGCAGAAAGACAGTGAGGCAGAGCAGTATATTAATCTGGTTAAAATGACAGATACGGCATTTGAAGAATTAGTGGGTTATTTTTCCAATGTAGAAGAACCAACCGTTATCGTAATGTTTGGCGATCATCAGCCGTCCTTAAGCACCTCATTTTATGAGAGCCTGTTTGGAAAGAAGAGCAGTCAGTTTACGCTGGAAGATACCATCAAGCAGTATACGGTTCCGTATATGATCTGGGCAAACTATGATATTGAAGAAGAGACAGTGAATATGAGTGCCAATTATCTGTCAGCATATCTGATGAAAGTAATAGGAGCAGAATTGACAGGATATCAGAAGTACTTATTGGAACTGATGGAAGAAGTCCCGCTGATCACTGCAAACGGATATCGCGGAGCTGACGGAGTATTACATGAATTAGATGAAAAATCTGAGTATAGTGACAAGATCAAAGAATATCAGTTGATACAGTATAATAATCTCTTTGATTCTTCTAACCGGGTGCAGGAATTTTACCAGTTGGCTCAGTAAAGAAAAAGTGTATATAAAATTGCTGTTATGTATAAAAAACCAAAATAGTGTCATACTTCTAAAAAAGGAGGTGTACATTTTAAATGAAGGCTTTAGATTATACGGCAATTGTAATTTCAGTTATTGGTGCGATAAACTGGGGGTTGATAGGATTATTCAGATTTAATCTTGTCAGTTGGCTTTTTGGAGATTTATCATGGCTTTCAAGAATCATTTACGTGCTGGTAGGAGTCTGCGGATTATATCTGTTGTCCTTTTTCGGAAGAGTAGAAGGCCAGGAGTAATCATACAGTAAAAGAAAAGAACTATATTATTCAACGCACAGTTCAGTGATATCGGCTGTGCGTTGAATTGTATGTTACTGGAACACACGTGAACAGTAACAATTGTACATAAAAAGGGGATAGAAAAGGGCGATGAATAATAGGAAAAAGCAGTTTACATTAGGAATTCTGGCACACGTAGATGCCGGAAAAACTACTTTGGCAGAAAGCATATTATACATTACCGGGGTGATCAGAAAGTTAGGAAGGGTAGACCATAAAAATGCTTTTTTAGATACCTTTGAGATGGAACGTTCCAGAGGGATTACCATTTTTTCAAAACAGGCCAGATTTGATCTGGGAGACATGGCAGTAACCTTACTGGATACCCCGGGGCATGTGGATTTTTCAGCAGAAATGGAGAGGACGCTCCAGGTACTGGATTATGCAGTGCTGGTAGTCAGTGGTCCTGACGGAATTCAGGGGCATGACCTGACACTCTGGAGATTATTAAAGCAATACCGGATTCCGGTTTTTATTTTCATCAATAAAATGGACCAGCCGGGTATTGATGCGGAATCCGTCATGAAAGAGATGCAAAAGCAGTTTGATGGAAACTGCATCAGATTTGATACAGAGAAGTCAGAACAGTTTTTTGATGAACTTGCCATGTGTGAGGAAGCCTTTATGCAGGAATTTCTGGAGACAGAAGAAATAGCAGAAGATCATATTGCCAGGGGAATCGCAGAAAGAAAGATCTATCCCTGTTATTTTGGCTCTGCCTTAAAAGTACAGGGCGTAGAAGAATTTTTAAATAGTCTGAAAGAATATGTAAGATGTAAAAACTATCCTGAGGAATTTGGTGCACGAGTCTATAAAATTTCAAGAGATAACCAGGGAAAAAGGCTTACCCATCTGAAAGTCACCGGAGGAAGTCTTCGGGTGAAACAGGTAATCGGTATGGGAGATGACCTTGTCCAGACAGATAAAGTAGACCAGATTCGGTTATATTCCGGGGCAAATTACAGTACAGCAGAGGAAGTAGAAGCTGGCGGGATTTGTGCGGTTACTGGACTTGCACAAAGCTATGCAGGACAGGGAATAGGAATCGAAGGGGAAGCAGAGCTCCCTGTTCTGGAACCTATTTTATCCTATAGAATCGAATTGCCTCCGGGAAGTGATGTGCATGGGATGTTTGTAAAACTTCGCCAGCTGGAGGAAGAGGAGCCTGCGTTACATATTGTCTGGGATGAAACCTTGCAGGAAATCCATGTCAGAGTCATGGGAGATGTCCAGATTGAGGTTTTAAAGAAAATGATCCAGGAACGCTATGGAGTTTCTGTAGAATTTGGTGCGGGAAGTATTACTTACAAAGAAACCATTGCTGCTCCCGTAGAAGGAGTGGGGCATTTTGAACCACTCAGACATTATGCGGAAGTACATTTGCTGCTGGAACCTCTGGAAAGAGGCAGTGGTTTGCATTTTGATACGATATGCAGTGAAGATGTTCTGGATAAGAACTGGCAGAGACTGATCATGACTCATCTGGAAGAAAAACAACATGTGGGGGTTCTGACAGGATCAGAGATCACAGATATGAAGATCACCATCCTGACAGGAAAAGCCCATTTAAAGCATACGGAAGGCGGAGATTTTCGCCAGGCAACCTACCGTGCCGTTCGTCAGGGGCTGAAAATGGCGAAGTCTGTTTTGCTGGAACCAATATACGCATTTCATCTGGAGATTCCTGCGGATCAGATTGGAAGAGCTATGACGGATATCACCAGGATGAAAGGGCAGTTTTCTACTCCGGTGCAGGAAGGCGATACTGCCATTTTGGAAGGCACCGCACCGGTTGCCACGATGTGGGAATATCAGAAAGAGGTCACGTCTTATTCCAGAGGAAAAGGAAGATTAAACTGCGTTCTGAAGGGATATGAAGAATGTCATAATACAGAAGAAGTGATAGAGAACATCGGCTATGATTCGGAACTGGATCTGGAGAATCCGTCAGGATCTGTATTTTGTGCTCATGGTGCAGGGTTTGTGGTGCCCTGGTATGAGGTGCGCCAGTTTATGCATCTGGAGAGCGGCTGGGTCAGTGAAGAGGATTTGATCGAAGAAGAAGAGCCTCTGATGCCTGTGAAAAAAACTTCAGCTGTTTACGCAGCCTCAGCAGGTTTTGGAGATGATAAAGAACTGGAAGAGATATTTTCCAGAACCTATGGCAGTAAGAAAGAGTCCCGGGGCGGCTGGAACAGAAAAAAGATATCCAATGCGCCTGTCAGAGTAGAAAAATCTGCTGTGTCCGGCCAGAAACCGAAAGAAGAAACAAAGGAATATCTTCTTGTGGATGGCTACAATATCATTTTTGCCATACCGGAATTAAAAGAACTGGCAGACATCAATATTGACAGTGCCAGGGACAAACTTACAGACCTTCTTTGTAACTATCAGGGATATAAAAACAATACTCTGATTCTGGTATTTGATGCTTACAAAGTGGAAGGGGGAGTAGGCTCTGTTTTAAAGTATCATAATATTTATGTTGTATATACGAAGGAAGCAGAGACGGCGGATCAATATATCGAAAAAACGGTACATGAGATTGGAAAAAAATATCATGTGACAGTTGCTACATCAGATGCCCTGGAGCAGAAAATCATCTGGGGGGCAGGGGCGTCAAGAATGTCAGCGAAAGGATTGTGGGAAGACCTGCAGTCTGTCAGAAAGGAAATACAGCAGCAGTTTCTGGAAAAGAAAGAGTCCTCATCCATAAGACTTTTTGACCATGTGGACGAAGAACTGGCGAAGGAAATGGAAAAAGTACGTCTTGGCAAAAAATCGCTGACGAATAATGTCGAATAAATACGATGGAAACTGCTTGCCTGGATAAATACCTCTTCGATATAATGAATGACAGAGATGTATATTTGGAGGATCAGTAAATTGGAAAAAATAAGCGTTGCGATTGCAGATGACAATGAGCGTATTGTTACTCTGCTTGAAAATATTGTAAACAGCGATAAAGAGCTGCAGGTAGTGGGAAAAGCAGGAAATGGAGAGGATATCATGAAAGTAATCCATCAGACACAGCCTGATGTAGTTTTGCTGGATATTGTAATGCCAAGATGTGATGGCTTAAGTGTCATGGAGAAAATCAATCAGGAACTTGAGCCGGAAAAAAGACCTGCCTTTATTGTAATTACGGCAGTCGGACAGGAAAAGATTACGGAAGATGCCTTCGAACTTGGTGCAGATTATTACATATTAAAGCCTTTTGACAACGATATGGTCATTAACAGAATCAAACATATTAAGAAAAAAGGTGAGAAAAGCTTTACAGAGGTAAGAAAGGTAAAGGCCTATGAAAGCAAGAGTGAATATATGGAACGGAATCTGGAAACAGATGTAACCAATATTATTCATGAAATCGGTGTTCCGGCACATATCAAAGGATATCAGTATCTCAGGGACGCGATCATCATGTCAGTAAATGACATGGAGATGCTCAACTCCATCACGAAGATTCTGTATCCTACCATTGCCAAAAAATATCAGACCACATCCAGCAGAGTGGAAAGAGCGATCAGGCATGCCATAGAAGTGGCCTGGAGCAGAGGAAAAATGGATACTATAGATGAACTTTTTGGGTATACGGTAAATGGCGGAAAGGGCAAACCTACGAACTCAGAGTTTATTGCACTGATTGCAGATAAGGTGCGTTTAGAGTATAAAAACCGCTGAATATTGTGAAATATTACTAGTAAATTGTAAAAAATCTCCAGAAATTCGACATGTTTTTGAGCTTTTTGTTGCTCTTTTGCGTAAAGTGGTTTATACTGAAAACAAGATCTTTTTAATGGGAGGTTTTTCATGAAGAAAGTATTATTTGTGGCATCCGAGTGTGTGCCTTTTATTAAAACCGGGGGGTTGGCAGATGTTGTAGGAACCTTGCCAAAGTACCTGAGCAAAGAGGAATTTGATGTTCGTGTAATTCTTCCAAAATATATGTGTATGAAAGAAGAATTCAAAGGACAGCTGAATTATGTAACACATTTTTATATGGATCTTGGCTGGAGAAGTCAGTATGTCGGCGTGATGGAGATGGTTTATGATGGAATCCAGTTCTATTTTATTGACAATGAATACTACTTTGCCGGATTCAGACCATATGGCAATATTTATGAAGATGTTGAGAAGTTTGCATTTTTCTCCAAGGCAGCATTGTCCTGCCTTCCGGTGATCGGTTTCCAGCCGGATATCATTCACTGTCATGACTGGCAGACAGGTCTGATCCCTGTTTTCCTGAAGGATAAATTCCATGATGGAGAATTTTATGCAAATATGAAATCCATTATGACGGTCCATAATCTGAAGTTCCAGGGTGTCTGGGATATGAGGACCATTAAGAATATCACAGGTCTTTCGGATTATTATTTTACTCCGGATAAACTGGAAGCTTACGGTGATGCGAACTACTTAAAGGGCGGTCTGGTTTATGCAGATGCCATTACAACCGTCAGCCCTACTTATGCAGAGGAGATCAAGACACCATTCTATGGAGAAAATCTCCATGGACTGATGCAGGCTCGTGCCCATGACCTTCGAGGCATCGTAAATGGCCTGGATTATGAGGAATGGAATCCGGCTACAGATACCAAGATCGTACAGAACTTTACAGTTGAGAATTTCCGCGAGGAAAAGATTAAGAATAAGCTGGCGCTGCAGAAGGAATTAGGACTTGCACAGAACAAAGATGCATTTATGATTGGTATTGTTTCCAGATTAACAGACCAGAAAGGTTTTGATCTGATCAATTACATGATGGATGAAATGTGTCAGCAGGATTGGCAGATCGTAGTGCTTGGAACCGGAGAAGAGCGTTATGAAAATATGTTCCGCCATTTTGCATGGAAATATCCGGAGAAAGTATCTGCGAATATTTATTATTCTGAGGAAGTGGCTCATAAGATCTATGCATCCTGTGATGCCTTCCTGATGCCATCCTTATTTGAGCCATGCGGACTGAGCCAGCTGATGAGCCTTCGTTACGGAACACTTCCGATCGTCCGCGAAACCGGTGGATTGAAGGATACAGTGGAGCCATACAACGAATATGAACATACAGGAACTGGATTCAGTTTCAGAAATTATAATGCACATGAAATGTTTAACACGATCCGCTATGCACATTCTGTATATGTAGAAGATAAAGAAGAGTGGAATAATATGGTACAGCGTGCCATGGAAGCAGATTTCTCCTGGAAAGCTTCTGCTGACAAATATGCGGAACTGTATAACTGGTTATAAGGGATTATGAAAAAGACAAAGTCTGCAATCAGAAAAAGAACCGGAATGACAGCGGTGTTACTCCTTTGCCTTCTGCTTGGGATGGGGATATCCGTAAATGCGGGATTCCGCAAAGAGGAAAACGGCAGATACCGCTATTATACGTCAGCAGCCACTTATCTGAAAGGGGTATCCGGTGGTGCTTTAGAAAAGTCCTGGACTTTTAAGAATTTAAAAAGCAATGGAAAAGTATATACCTATGCCTTTGATGCAGATGGATATATGCTGACAGGATGGCAAAAGCTGTATACCACAGCGAAGAATGATAAGACCGGCTGGTTCTATTATTATTTTGACAGAAATGGAAGAATGTATAAGAACAGGATCAAGAACGGGCATTATCTTCAGAAGAATGGCAGGATGCTTACAGAAGGCTGGCATGACGGAGTTTACTATAATGAAGCCGGAGAAGCGGTAAAGGATTATCAGGCGGATGTAAAACAGGGTTTTAAGAAAACCAAAAAAGGAATCAGGTATTTAAAGCCGGATGGAACCTATGCAGCAAAAACCTGGCTGGCCATTAAGGACAGCACAGGCAAATATTACTGGTATTATTTTTACGGTAATGGTTATCTTGCCACAGATACGATCATTGGCGGTCGATATGTCGATAAAAATGGTAGACTGCAAGGATAAAAAACAGAAGCTGATTTGCCAGAATCCCCCAGAATACACTGCTGATACCGTATCTGGGGACGCCCAGTATAATGAATAAGATACGTACGCTAAGACCGGCAAGATTGTGATAGAAGATACGCTTCGTTTCACCAAGTCCGTTTAGTATGGTTGTTAATGCAGGGTTTAGATAGAGCAGGGGACAGATCCAGGACAGTGTCCGGATAAAGTCTCCTGCTGTTTCGTTTTTAAAAACCAGGCCGGCGATGTCTTTTCCAAAGAAAAAGAAAATACTCCAGAAAAAGATACCCAACAGGATACAGGAAAAGCACGTTTTTCGTATCGTCTGTCTTACATAGGAGAAGTTCTTTTTTACCTGGGCTTCTGACATCACAGGAAGCAGGATGGTAGAAAGAGAAAAAGACAGAACCGTAGGAAAGAGTATCAGGGGCATTGCCATTCCGTGAAGGATTCCATACAGACTGAGGGCTTTGGAGGCACTGAAGCCATACACCTGAAGCTGAATAGGGATCATAAGATTTTCAATACTTTGCAGGACATTGACAAGAACCCTGTTTAAACTCAGAGGAAAGGCGATGGCAGCGATTTCCCCCATGGTATTTTTCACAGAAGTAATGTGGTATGGCAGGATCTTCTGCCCCGAAAGCCGGATAGAAAGTGCAATGACAGAAAAAGATGCACTGGCGATTTCTTCCAGGATCAGGATATAGACAGCCAGAGCCGGGGTAACTTCCCAGATCTGGGCCTGGGCCATAAAAATAGCAAGGATCAGAGCCAGCATACGGATGACGTTGGAAAAAACCTGACACCAGGCAGGAACAGTTGTATTTTTTAGTCCAAAGTAGTAAGATTCAATACAGGCATGGATCGAAGCCACGGGAACAGACCATGCCATAATGCGGATGAATTCTGCGGTACGGGCTTCGTGTATGTAATGGATGGCAAGAAAATGATGGAAGAAAAAGAAAAAGGCGGACACGCATACGGATAAAAACAGTGATACAGAGAGTCCACAAAAAAGGGTATCCAAAGCACCTTTTTGATTATTTACTGCATTTTTGGAAGATACCAGTTTGGAGATGGAAGTTGAAATCCCTGAGGAAGTCATACTGATCGCCATGGCATATAAAGGAAAAATCAGCTGATAGAGTCCGATTCCTTCTGCACCGATCGTTCTGGAGAGGAATATCTTATAGAAGAAACCTATTAATCGGCTGAACATACCGGCGCATGTCAGCATAAGTGCACCACGAAGAAGAACATGTTTTTTTAGCATAAGATACCTGCGGCTGGGAATGATATTTCTTCCAATATATGCTTGAGATATCCTTGACAGAACGGGGAATAAATGATATTCTTTTGAAAGAAATCCGAGTGAATTAGTAGGAATTGAGGTATATAACATGAATAAGAATAAAATAATTTATCTTGATAATGCGGCAACAACAAAGACAGCCCCGGAAGTAGTAGAAGCGATGCTTCCATATTTTACAGAATACTATGGAAATGCCTCTACCATATACGGATTAGGCAATTACAGTAAGAATGCGATCAATGATGCCAGAGAGACGATCGCAGATGCTCTGGGAGCAAAAAGTGAAGAGATCTATTTCACAGCAGGGGGATCAGAGTCTGATAACTGGGCTTTGAAAGCGACTGCAGAAGCATATAAGAGCAAAGGAAATCACATCATCACAACAAAGATCGAACATCATGCGATCCTTCATACCTGCGAGTGGCTGGAGAAGCAGGGATTTGAAGTGACCTATCTGAATGTAGACGAAAACGGCGTTGTGAAGCTGGATGAACTGAAAAAAGCAATTCGTCCTACCACAATTCTGATTTCTGTCATGTTTGCAAACAATGAGATCGGAACGATCCAGCCAATCAAAGAAATCGGAGAGATTGCAAAAGAGCACGGCATCCTTTTCCATACAGATGCAGTACAGGCATTTGGTCAGGTTCCGATTCAGGTAGATGAATACCATATTGATATGTTAAGTGCCAGTGGACATAAGTTAAATGGACCAAAGGGAATTGGCTTCCTTTACATCAGAAAAGGAGTGAAGATCCGTTCCTTCGTTCATGGAGGAGCCCAGGAAAGAAAACGTCGTGCCGGCACAGAGAATACTCCGGGAATCGTGGGACTTGGCGCAGCAGTAAAACGTGCAGTGGCAACCATGAAAGAAAGGACAGAGAAAGAAACTGAGTTAAGAGATTATCTGATTGACAGGATTTTGAAAGAGGTTCCTTATACAAGGCTGAATGGACACAGGACAGACCGTCTGCCGAACAATGCA
>JBJEMC010000119.1:0-11225 GCA_051879475.1 Muricoprocola sp.
GGTGATGGCTTTTTCATTGCAGACCTCGGGTTTTGCAAAGCAAAACACCTCGCGGGACAGTGGCACCTGAACCGTAACTTATATTTTATATTTTTGATATCTGTTTTGACACTAAAATCAAAGTGTGATAAAATGTTAGTAAGGATATGTCAGGCAGCTGTAAGCTGTCTGATTATGTGACGACGGGTGATTTAAGGAGACAACAGGATGGCAAAAAGTATTCCTCTATCAAAAATAGTTGAAAAATTTAATTTGAAAAATGCGACGCCGGATGTGGATATGTCAAAGATCGCAGTTACAGTTCCGGACATCAACAGACCGGCCCTTCAGATGACCGGATATTTTGAACATTTTATGTATGAACGTGTTCAGATTGTCGGGTACGTTGAGTATACCTATTTGATGGGAGTCCCGATAGAAAAGAAGCTTCCGATTTATGAGAAGTTTGTTTCTTATAAGATTCCATGTATTATTTTTACTACCAGAACAGAGCCGGATACAGAACTTCTGAATATCTGTAATGTTTATGGAGTGCCGGTATTCCTCACAGAAAAGGGAACTTCCTCTTTTATGGCAGAGATTATCCGCTGGATGAACATTGAACTGGCACCATGTATTTCTATTCATGGGGTTCTTGTGGATGTGTTTGGTGAGGGGGTTCTGATCATGGGAGAAAGTGGAATCGGAAAGAGCGAGGCTGCTCTGGAACTGCTTAAGAGAGGTCATCGTCTGGTCTCTGATGATGTGGTGGAGATTCGCAAGATCAGTGATGAAGAACTGATTGGAAATGCACCGGATATTACAAGGCATTTTATTGAACTTCGAGGCATTGGAATCATAGATGTTAAGACACTCTATGGTGTAGAGAGTGTGGAGGATACCCATTCCATTGATCTGGTGATTAAGTTGGAAGAGTGGGATCGTGATAAAGAATATGACAGACTGGGATTGGAGGAAGAGTATACCGAGTTTTTGGGAAACAGAGTGGTATGTCATTCGATTCCTATCCGTCCCGGCCGTAATCTTGCTATCATAACAGAAACAGCAGCGGTAAACCACAGACAGAAGAAGATGGGATACAATGCTGCACAGGAATTGTATAACCGCGTACAGCAGAATCTTGCGAAGCGTAAAGGGATATAAAATATGGAGGATGAGAAATGAAAAAGTATTGTTTCGGTATTGATGTTGGAGGAACCAGTATTAAATGCGGATTATTTGATGTGAAGGGGGAAGTCCTGGATAAGTGGGAAATCCCTACCAGAACAGAAAATAATGGAACTGCGATCCTGCCGGATATTGCAAATACCATTGCAGCGAAGATCCGTGAGAAAGACATCGACAGAGAAGAAATCGCCGGAGTAGGCATTGGTGTTCCTGGTCCGGTAAATGAAGAAGGAGAAGTGCCGGGAGCAGTAAACCTTCACTGGGGCTATGTGAATCTGGTTGAGCAGATGGAAAAGCTGACAGGCTTGAAAGTAAAAGCAGGAAATGATGCCAATGTTGCAGCACTGGGAGAAATGTGGAAAGGCGGCGGAGCCGGATACCGCAATGTAGTTATGGTGACACTGGGAACCGGTGTTGGCGGAGGAATCATCCATCAGGGACAGATCCTTGCAGGAGCACACGGTGCAGGCGGCGAGATCGGTCATTTACATGTAACAGATTCCCTGACTCACAGTTGTAACTGTGGAAATACAGGCTGTCTGGAGCAGGTGGCAAGTGCTACTGGAATTGCATTCCTTGCAAAGAGAAGACTGGAAAAGGATGATGCTCCTTCTCTGATGAGAAGTGCGAAAAAAATCTCTGCAAAAACTGTCTTTGATGCAGTAAAAGAAGGCGATGCTGTGGCAATAGAAGTTGCAGATGAATTCGGAAGTTATCTTGGAAATGCCCTGGCTAACATTGCAAATGTAGTAGACCCGGATATCTTTGTAATCGGCGGCGGAGTATCCAAGGCAGGTAAGGTTGTCCTGGAATACATAGAGAAGTACTATGCTAAGAATGCATTTATGTCTTGCAAAAATACAAGTTTTGCTCTGGCAGAGCTGGGAAATGATGCAGGAATTTACGGAGCAGCAAAACTGGTTCTGTAAAACATATCAAAATTAAGAGGCGCGCAGGCGCCTCTTTTTTAATAAATAATAATGGTTCCATCATTGTAGTAGGAATCAGCAGGAATATCATCAAAGGAAGTATCTCCGTTATTTCCGATATCTCCGACGGCTTCGTTTCCAATCCAGCCGGATACGGTTCCGTCAGATGGATTTAGAATGGTGTCCGTATCTGTTCCGTTTTTATCTGTCTCTGATTCTGATTCAGTTTCTGTCTCTTTTTCATGTCCCGGACAGGTAGCAGTTGGAGGTGCATAGGCTGAATCATCCGTTTCTCCTGTGCTGCCTTCAGGGCGTTTCATATAGACCTTGGTGGTTGTTGTCTTACAGGTTGGGGATGCAATCAATCCGGTCTCTTTACAGATGGACAGGGCAACGTGAGCATCGCAGGTAGCAGTTGGCACGGTATCAGAAGTAAAGTATTCCGTCATTACCTGGCTGCCCCGGGGATCTGCATCACACAGCCCGCTTACCGCAAGCTTTCCGGATTTCTTACAGATCGCAGCGGTAGTGATGCCATCCGGTACAGAAAACTGTTTTACAGGAAGCTCTGCGTGGATACGGGACATAATAGAATTCCACAATACCTTGGCATAGGTGCTGTAGCTTCTGTCATAATTCGGGAGAGCATCGTTGTTATCATAGCCGCCCCAGATACCGCAGGTATAATAGGGAGTATATCCTTCGAACCAGATATCTTTTGATTCATCGGTGGTACCGGTTTTTCCTGCTACAGCCATATCACCGAGATAAATATTTTCATACGCAGTACCAAGAGGATCATGAATGACACTTTCCATAGCCTTTGTGATCAGGAAAGCAGTGGTCTTGGAAAAGACACGGGTAGCCTCGCTGGTATTTTCAAGGATCACATTTCCCTGACTGTCCTCAATCCTTGTATAGAACTTTGGAGCAATATATTTTCCCTTATTTGCCAGGGCTGCATAAGCAGCTGTAAGTTCCAGGTTTACGACTCCATCGGTGACACCGCCCAGGGCAAGAGGCTGGTAGGCATCGGAAAGGATATTTCCCTGGGAATCCTCATCGTTATCATATAAGGTAGTAATACCCAGTTTTTCCAGATAATTAAGACCAACCTCAGGCGTAAGCTCTGTCAGAACTTTGACGGCCACTACGTTGATGGATTTCATCAGAGAAGTATGGATGGTCTCGAGGCCACTGTAGCCATAGTCACTGTCCCAGTTCTTTAATTCTGCTCCGGAATCGTACTGGTAAGGCGCATTATCATAGACAGAGGCAAGAGTTTTTCCCTCTTCCTCGATGGCTGGTGCATAGACAGCCAGAGGTTTAAAAGTAGAACCTGGCTGGCGTCTTGTGGAGGTAGCACGATTCAAGGTGAGGCTGGCTTCCTTTGTGCCGCGGCCGCCCACGATGGCTTTTACGTAACCGGTAGATTGTTCAATGATGACAGCGGAGGCCTGGGGCTGGGGAATCAGAGAAATGCGTTCCCCCAGAATAGTGTCTTTTTTGCCCGTCATGGCATTCTTAAATTCTTCTGCGTAAGCGTTGGCCGTTTCCGCATCATAAAACATCATATGAAAGGTTGGATCCTGCTCTTCAAAATAACGCTGTACATCATCACTGCTGTAGTGTATCGTTTCTCCATTTTTATTCTGAATGCTCAGGGCATAGTCCAGGCCTATCAGAGTCTCAGATGGAAAGTTTGCGGCATTGGCAAATTCTTCATCACAGATCTGCTGGATGGCAGGATCCTGGGCGCTGTAAATCCGAAGACCGCCGGAATAGAGAAGCTGGCTTGCCTGTGTGCTGGTATATCCCTTCTCATTGACCAGATCTTCCAGAATCTGTTCAATCATGGCATCTGTATAATAAGAATACACACCGGATGCTCCGGTTTCCAGGTCGTTTTCCTGAATACGGGAATACACATCATCTTTTAATGCTTTTTTATACTTCTTTTTGGTAATATATCCCTGATCCAGCATATTTTGCAGAACCTTTTTGCGGCGTATCGCATTTTCCTGAGGATGGGTGATAGGATTATAGCCGGTAGGATTCTGGGTGATTCCAGCAATGACAGCAGCTTCGGACAGATTCAGCTCTGAAACATCTTTATTAAAATACCGTTTTGCCGCAGCCTGTACTCCATAAGTACCGGCACCGAGATTGATGGTATTCAGATAATCTTCCAGAATTTTGTCTTTGGCCTCTTCCTTTGTCATGGTTTTTTCCAGGTTTTCCTCCAGCTGGATGGCAAGATACTGCTCCTGGATTTTCCTTTTAAAACTTTCCACCAGAGAACTTTCTGTGACCCAGTCAGGGAAAACGCTGTTTTTCAGCAGCTGCTGGGTAATCGTGCTGGCACCTTCTGAAAAGCTTCCTCCGGTTACCCCGACCACAAAGGCACGGAGGATTCCCCGGATATCAATACCGTTATGGCTGTAAAAACGTTCATCCTCTACAGAAATGACGGCCTGTTGAAGAACCTCGGGTATCTGGCTCAGAGGCACCGGTGTCCGATTGGAATCAGCAGAAGTCAGTTTTTGAATCTGATTGCCCTGGGAATCATAAATATAGGTGGCCGCTTCCTTTGGAGCTGTACTTAGATCTGAGATATCCGGAGCATTGGAAATCAGTCCCTGGAAAACTCCGTAACCGATACAGACGATGCAGACGGATACTGCAAGGATGGTGACCAGAAAGATGCGGAGCAGTGTCATGCCTGCTTTATTTTCAATTTTCTGGGAGGTCGTATTTCGCTGTAATTTTCGGACATCTTCTCTTCCATATTTCATCGTAAATTACCTGCTTTCTCTGTCATAACGTATCTTGAATAGTATAACCAAATTAGTTTCAGTATACCAAAAACTGTTTTCAAAAAAAAGAGGAAGAAGAAATGTTCACATATTCTTAAGAAGCTTGAAAAAAGGCTTGTTTTAAGGGCAGGTTCTATGGTACAGTATGTCATAAAGCCATCAGAAGGAGAATGCTATCTATGGGACTTAAGATCGTGTTTGAAGGCGGAGAGGGAGAGATCGTAGAAAAGAAATCCCGGTTTATCGCCACCGTAAAGCCGGTTCATTCAGAGCAGGAAGCCATTGATTTTATAAATGAGTTAAAGAAAAAATACTGGGATGCAACACACAATTGTTCTGCCTTTGTCATTGGTTCCAGACAGGAGATTCAAAGATGCAGTGATGACGGGGAGCCTCAGGGAACTGCAGGACGTCCGATGCTGGATGTGCTTTTGGGAGAAGATGTCCATGACGTGGCTGTGGTGGTAACCAGGTATTTCGGGGGAACGCTTCTGGGAACAGGAGGTCTTGTGCGGGCCTATTCCAAATCCGTGCAGGAGGGACTTAGAAACAGCAGGGTGATAGAAAAAATACTGGGAAGCAGGCTGGTGATCGGGACAGATTATAATGGAATCGGCAAGATCCAGTATCTGCTGGGACAGAGAGGGATTCCCATTGTAGATTCTCAGTATACGGATGTCGTGAAAGTGGAAATACTGATCGAGGAGTCAGCTGTGGCAGAACTTGTGGATGCCGTGACAGAGGCAACCAGCGGAAGGGCAGTATTTGAGGAAGAAAAAGGAATCTATTTTGCTTTTATTGACAAAGAGCCGATGATCTTTTAATAAGGAAGGACATGTATGACAGAAGAAGTATTAGTAAGTGTAAAAGGCCTGCAGGTGATGGCACCGGAGCAGGAGGAAGAAGTAGAAGTGATTACCGGGGGAAAGTACCTGGAAAAGAATGGAACCCACTACATTTCTTATGAAGAGCTGATGGAAGGCTTTAGCGGTGCGACGCAGAATCTGGTGAAGCTTCATGGGAATGTGATGGAAGTGACGAAAAAAGGTGCAGTCAATGTACATATGTGCTTTGAGAAGGACAAAAAGACCACCAGCGCCTATGAAACTCCCTATGGGGAACTGTTAGTTGGGATTGAAACAACAAATGTGAACATCATCCGGGAGGAGGATGTGATCGATGCCACGGTAAACTATGCTCTGGCCATCAATTATGAGCATCTTGCAGACTGTACCCTGAAGATGAATATCCGGTCGAAAAGGCAGTAAAAAAACTTTAAAATCTGTTTGTATCAAAAAAATAAATCGATGATTCGTAAAATGAATAGGTCGATTTATTTTTTTTATGCGGATTTCTTAAGAAAACCTTGCCTTTTTAGGATTAAGTGCTATAATGATAAGCAAATGTTTTTGCAACAAAGACACATGTTTGTCTGATAAAAGCAAAAAAGCTGAAAGGGAGGAGAAACCTTATGAGTTTTAAAAAGATTTTTACAACAACAGCAACAGTAGTGATGGCAGCAGCTATGCTGGGAACAGTAGCTATGGCAGCAGATGAGATTAAGATTGGAATCTTTGAGCCACAGACAGGTGAAAACGGCGGTGGTGGTATCCAGGAATTACAGGGTGCCCGTTACGCTAATGAGGTAAGACCAACTGTTACTATTGATGGAACAGAGTATACTGTTGTTCTTGATGAAGTAGATAACAAATCTGATAAGACAGAAGCGGTTACCGCAGCTCAGAAACTGGTAGCTGACGGTGTGTCCGGTGTAATCGGTACATATGGTTCAGGTTGTGCAATTGCAGCAGGACCGATCTTTGCAGACGCTCAGATTCCTGCAATCGGAGCTTCCTGTACAAATCCACAGGTTACAGCAGCATGTGACTATTATTTCCGTGTATGTTTCCTTGATCCGTTCCAGGGAAGTGTAATGGCTCAGTATGCATGGGATGAAGGATATACAAGCGTAGCAGTGATCGAACAGCTTGGTGATGACTATTCTACAGGTCTTGCAGCATTCTTTAAGAAGAAATTTGAAGAGCTTGGCGGAACCGTTGTAACAGATCAGCAGTTCCAGACAAACCAGTCTGATTTTAAAGCAATCCTGACAGAGATCAAAGCAACAGATGCACAGGCTGTCTTCGCTCCAACCTCTATCACAGTTGCTCCACTGGTTATCAAACAGGCTCGTGAACTTGGTCTTGAAGTTCCATTTATGGCTGGTGATACATGGTACAACACAACGATTATTGACAATGCCGGTGCTGAAAATACAGAAGGCATGGCTTGCTCTACTTTCTTTGATGAAGCAGATGAATCTAATGCAGCAGCAGTAGAATTCGTAACCGGATATAAAGAATGGCTCAACGCAGATCCAAAACGTATTGAAAACAATGGTGGAAATGATGCCATCGTTGGTAACACAGCTCTTTGCTACGACGCATATAACGTACTCTGTGATGCTATTGAAGCTGCTCAGTCTACAGAAGGTGCAGCAATCAGAGAAGCTCTTACAACCATCGAAGCAGACGGTGTAACAGGACACATCAAATTCGATTCCGTTGGTGATGCAGAAAAAGATACTGCATACATCGATATTGTAAAAGATGGCGGATTTGAGTTCCTTAAGACGGTAACAGTTGAGTAATGAGAACTGTGGAAGACAGATCTTGTTAAGAAAATAACCGAGGGCGAAGAAATAGGCTTCGCCCTCATTTTTCAACTTTTCCAAAGTTGAGCCTCTGGCGGATGGCAGAGGCGTACCTGAATTTATACATAGGAGGCTATTTTATGAGTCTTACAACTCTTACACAGCATTTTCTTACCGGTATCTCACTGGGCGGGGCATATGCACTGATTGCGATTGGTTATACCATGGTATATGGTATTCTTCGCCTGATTAACTTTGCCCATGGTGATATTTTTATGATGGCCGGTTATTTTATGATTTTTGCCATGGCATCTTTTCCCTGGTTTATTGCTATTCCCATCGTACTGATCGGAACGGTCCTTCTGGGTGTTACCATTGAAAAGGTGGCGTATAAGCCCCTTCGTTCTGCACCGAGAATGTCCATTATGATTTCCGCAATCGGTGTCAGCTATCTGCTTCAGAATCTGGCAACTTATTTGTTTACTGCATTGCCAAAGTCTTATCCGGAGATTCCTTTCCTGAAGAAAATTTTCCAGTTTGGAGATATTTCTGCATCTCTGGTAACATTGATCACACCGGTTCTTACTGTGGTTCTGGTATTCCTGCTGATGCAGCTGATCAATCATACAAAAATTGGTATGGCCATGAGAGCCGTATCTAAGGACACAGAGACAGCAAGGCTTATGGGTATTAAGGTAGATTCTACCATCTCCATGACTTTCGTTATCGGAAGCCTTCTGGCAGCTGTTGGTTCGATCCTGTACTTTACAGACCGTATGACAGTTTATCCTTTCTCAGGCTCTCTTCCTGGAATGAAATGTTTCGTTGCAGCCGTACTTGGTGGTATTGGTTCCATTCCTGGGGCAGTAGTCGGCGGTTTTATCATTGGTATCTGTGAGACTATGCTGGTGGCAATGGGATATTCTACATATTCTGACGCATTTACATTTTTACTGCTGATCGTGATTCTTCTGGTTCGTCCTACCGGTCTTTTCGGTGAGAAGACAACCGATAAAGTTTAAGGGAGGGGAAAGTCATGCAAAAGAAAACGAGAGATATTGTATTAAGTATTGCACTGGCTGCTGTTGTATGTGCAGTCCTGGGGCTGCTGCAGGCAGATGCATCCCATCATTCCTATGCAATTTCTATTATTGAGCGTTCCGCTATTTATGCTGTTGTGGCAGTAGCTATGAACCTGCTGACTGGATTTACAGGTCTGTTTTCTCTGGGGCAGGCCGGATTTATGGCACTGGGAGCTTATACTACGGCAATCCTGACGATTCCTGTGGAAGCTCGTGCAAATGTGTATTATGTAAATGGCATTGCTCCCTGGCTGGAAAACATACATCTTCCTATGATTCCTGCACTGATTCTGGGCGGGCTTGTGGCAGCAGCATTTGCAGCTTTGATCGGATTCCCGGTACTGCGTCTTAAGAGCGACTACCTGGCAATCGCAACCCTGGGATTTGCAGAAATTATCCGTGCATTTCTGGCTTCTCCTGCACTGGAGACCATAACAAATGGTTCTTTTGGACTGAATAACATTCCGGCTTTTAAGAATGTGTTTCAGCCGGTGATCATTGCTGTGATCTGCATCGGCCTCATGCTGCTTCTGATTAATTCTTCCTATGGACGTGCATTTAAAGCCATCCGTGAAGATGATATTGCAGCGGAGTCCATGGGAATCAACCTGTTTAAGCACAAACAGCTGGCATTTATCGTTTCTTCCTTCTTTACAGGAATTGCAGGAGGACTTCTTGGTATTTATATGCGTTCTATCGATACAAAGACCTTCCAGGTAACTTTAACCTATAACATTCTTCTGATTGTTGTACTTGGAGGTATCGGCAGTGTGACAGGTTCCATCATCGGTTCTTTTCTCATCAATGGCGGACAGGAATGGTTGCGCTTCTTTGATGAGCCGTTGGTGATCGGCGGAGTTTCCATTCCTCTGTTCCGTACAGGTTTCCGTATGGTTATTTACTCCCTGCTCCTTATGATTGTTGTTCTTTTCTGGAGAAGAGGTATTATGGGAACCAATGAGTTTACCTGGGATGGACTGTTTGGACTATTTAAAAAGAAAAAGTCAAAAACAGGAGGTAAGGCATAATGGCAGAGAATATTCTTCATATGGACAAAATTACCATGCAGTTTGGCGGTGTTGTTGCTGTAAATGGCCTTTCCTTGGATGTCAATAAGGGCGAGATCGTAGCGCTCATCGGACCAAATGGTGCCGGAAAAACCACTGCATTTAACTGTGTGACAGGAATTTATGAACCAACTCTGGGAGAAGTAGTTTTTAATGGAGAGACGATTCTTCGTAATTCTCCCTCAGGAAAGATGAAAAAGATGTATGCGGGAGATGTCCCGGCAGTGGATGTAAAGCCGATCATCAAGACGCCGGATCAGATCACAAAGCTGGGAATCGCAAGAACCTTCCAGAACATCCGTCTCTTTGGAAACCTGTCGGTATTTGATAATGTTCTGATCGCAAAACATATGCGGGCGAAACAGAACTTCCTTACAGCAACCCTGCGCCTGAATCATGCAGAGGAAGCCAGGATGAGAAAAGAAACCATGGAGCTTCTTGAACAGCAGCATCTGGATCATCTGAAAGATGAAATTGCATCTAATCTTCCTTATGGTTTGCAGCGTCGTCTGGAGATTGCCCGTGCTCTGGCAACAGAGCCGAAGCTTTTGCTCCTGGATGAACCGGCAGCAGGTATGAATCCACAGGAAACACAGGAACTGACAGAGTTTATCGCCAGAATCCGTGATGAATATGATCTTTCTATCTTTATGATTGAACATCATATGGATCTGGTTATGCAGATTTCTGACCGTATCTATGTACTGGACTTTGGACGTCTGATCGCCCAGGGAACACCACAGGAGGTTCAGAACAATCCGCGCGTTATTGAAGCATATCTGGGGGTGGCACACGATGCTGAAGATTAATGATTTGAAAGTAAACTATGGCGGTATCGAAGCGGTAAAAGGTATATCTTTCGAGGTTCCTGAGAAATCCATTGTGACACTGATTGGTGCCAACGGAGCCGGAAAAAGTACCACACTTCGTACCATAGCAGGATTAAAAAAGCCGGTATCCGGTAAATTGACATTTTTAGGAGAGGATATCACAGGAGCAGATACTTATGATATCATTTCTAAAGGAATCACACTGGTACCGGAAGGAAGACACGTATTCCCGGATATGACAGTTCTGGAAAACATCAAGATTGGTGCATATCTGAGAAAAGATAAACTGGATGATGATATCAACTGGGTATATGACCTTTTCCCAAGATTAAAAGAGCGTAGCTGGCAGCTGGCAGGTACCCTCTCCGGCGGCGAACAGCAGATGCTTGCAGTAGCAAGAGCACTCATGAGCCGCCCGAAACTGATGATGATGGATGAACCATCCCTGGGCCTTGCTCCGATCATCGTACAGGGAATCTTCGATATTATCAAAGAAATCAACAAACAGGGTGTAACCATCCTGCTCATCGAGCAGAATGCAAATATGGCACTGCAGTGCGCAGACCTGGGTTACGTCATGGAAACCGGAAACATCACCATGCAGGGCCCTGGTAAAGAACTGCTTGCAAACAAAGCAGTCCAGGCTGCATATCTTGGTAAGAAATAATGAGAACAGACTAG
>JBJEMC010000120.1:0-10943 GCA_051879475.1 Muricoprocola sp.
GGTAACAGAAAATATTAAGAGCCTGGTAATCAAGACACCCCAGGGAGAGAAGACAGTGAACAATTTTACCAACAATTTTTATAACCTGGGCTCTGTGTCTGAAGAAAGTGAAGACAGCAAGGTGAATATCGAGGTCACATATAAAGATGGCCACACAAGCCCGGTTCCTGTAAAGGTTTACACATGCACAGATGAAGAATATCAGGCAGTATATGAGAAGCTTGCCAGAAATCAGTTAGAGAATGTGGTAGAAACCGGGAATAAAGTGACAGGCACCATCCATGTGGATGAAGAGGGAACGTTATTATTAACGATTCCATATGATATCGGATGGCATATCCTGGTAGATGGAGAACAGGTACCTACCTATCGTGTGGGAGAAGCTCTGACAGGAATTGATTTGGGCACCGGAGATCATGAGATCGTAATGGAATTTACACCGGATGGATTCAGACTGGGCAGTATTATCAGTCTTGTATGTCTGGTACTGTTTCTGCTAAGCTGTCTGATGGAAAATTTCCTGAAAAAAAGGAAAAAAGAGAAGGAGAGAGATGGAGATGTTTACATTTTCGGATAAAGCCAACAGTTTTGGCGCTGGAATATTTGCAGTATTAAATGAAAAGAAGATAGAGATGAGGAAAGAGGGAAAAACAATCTACAATCTTTCTGTAGGTACCCCGGATTTTAAAACACCGCAGCATATCATAGATGCAGTGGCAAAAGCTGCCATGGAACCTGACAATTATAAATATTCCCTGACAGATCTGCCGGAGCTGACAGAAGCCATGCAGAGCTTCTATCAGAGAAGGTTTGGGATAAGATTAGAGAAAAATGAAATCATGACCATGAATGGTTCACAGGAAGGAATGGCTCATATTGCCTGGGCCTTATGTAATCCTGGGGATATTGTCCTGGTCCCGAATCCGGGATATCCTGTTTTTAAGATCGGACCGGAACTTTGTGATGCGAAGACAGTGGAGTATCCTTTATATGAAAAAAATAATTTTGTTCTGGATTTTAAGGATATTCCGGAAGAGACTGCCAGAAAAGCAAAGTTTATTGTAGTCAGTTATCCCTCCAATCCTGTCTGTAGTGTAGCAGGGGATGATTTTTACCGGGAACTGATTTCCTTTGCCAGAAAATATGATATCATTGTTTTACATGACAATGCATATTCTGATATCATCTTTGGTGGAAGAGTCGGAGGTTCTTTCCTGCAGTATGAGGGTGCCAAAGAGGTGGGAGTGGAATTTTATTCTCTTTCAAAATCCTTTAATTATACAGGAGCACGTCTTTCTTTCTGTATCGGAAATGCAGATATTATTGAGAAATTTAAAGCGGTACGTTCACAGATTGATTATGGCGTATTCTATCCGGTACAGTACGGTGCGATTGCGGCATTGACAGGACCTTTTGACGGCGTGATAGAGCAGTGTAAGAAGTATGAAAGCAGAAATAAAACTCTTTGTGCAGGACTTCGCAGCCTTGGATGGGAAGTAAAAGATTCAGAAGGAACCATGTTTGTGTGGGCACCTCTTCCAAAGGGATATACCAATTCCAACGAATTCTGTATGGAACTGATGGAGAAAACCGGAGTAATCTGTACCCCGGGAAGCAGCTTTGGAAGCCTGGGAGAAGGATACGTAAGATTCGCCCTGGTACTTCCGGAGGAAAAACTTCAGGAAGCAGTAGAGAGCATCAGAGCAAGTAAGATGCTGGAGAGGAGATAATCGGTGAATCAGAAATTATTTGATCGCATAAATGAAATTGTTGGGAAAGAAAATGTGTATCAGCAGGAACCACTGAAAAAACATACAACGTTTCGTATAGGAGGACCGGCAGAACTCTTTGTTACACCTCATACATCAGAGGAAGTGGCAGAAACACTGAAAGCCTGTAAAGGAGCAGGAGAGAACTGGTATCTGATGGGAAATGGAAGTAATCTTCTGGTTTCAGATAAAGGGTTTGACGGAGTTGTAATTCAGTTATTTAAGAATTTTAATACTATTTCTATAGAAGGAGAAGTTTTGACTGCACAGGCCGGTGCGTTAAATACTGTCATTGCAAAAAGATTACTGGATGAGTCCCTGACAGGATATGAATTTGCATCAGGAATTCCGGGAACCATAGGTGGTGCAGTGGTGATGAATGCCGGAGCCTATGGCGGTGAGATGAAGGATGTCCTTCTTGAGGTTACTGTTCTGGATGAGAATTTTAAGAAAATGACGATTCCGGTTTCGAAATTGGAACTGGGATACAGAACCAGTCTGATTGCAAAAAAAGGATATGTAGTTCTTGAAGCAAAAATGCAGTTTTGTAAAGGCAGTCAGGAGAAAATCAAAGCCAGAATGGAAGAATTAAAGGAAAAGAGAGTTTCCAAGCAGCCTCTGGAATACCCCAGCGCAGGAAGTACATTTAAGCGGCCGGAAGGATATTTTGCCGGAAAGCTGATCATGGATTCCGGTCTTCGGGGATTTACGGTGGGAGGAGCTCAGGTGTCAGAGAAGCATTGTGGCTTTGTCATTAATAAAGGAGATGCTACGGCGCAGGATGTCATAACACTGATGAAAGAAGTAAGGCGTATCGTAGAAGAAAAATACGGAGTTTCGCTAGAAGCAGAAGTGAAACTGTTGGGAGATTTTTAGTAGTAACTTTTAATACAAATGGGGGAAGTTATGAGACTATTGATCGTAACAGGAATGTCTGGAGCAGGAAAGGCCAGTGTCCTTAAGATACTGGAGGACAAGGGATTTTATTGTGTGGATAATCTTCCGGTTCCTCTTTTGAAGACCTTTGCAGATCTGGTGTTTGCAGAAGGAAATGAGATTACAAAAGCGGCCATCGGAATTGATATCCGAAATGGGAAGGGCCTGCAGGAGATCAGCGGAGAGCTGGAAAAGATGGAAGAGGCCGGATACACATATGAAATTCTTTTTATGGATTCGTCGGATTCTACCCTGATCAAACGGTATAAGGAAACAAGAAGGGTACACCCTATGCATGCGGACAGCCGTATTGAGGTGGGAATCCAGGAAGAGCGCAGACAGCTGGAGTTTCTGAAGAAAAGGGCAGATTACATTATAGATACGAGTAAGCTTCTGGTCCGGGAATTGAATCAGAGCCTGGATGAGATCTTTTTTGGAAATCAGGAATACAAAAATATGATGGTGACCATTGTATCTTTTGGGTTTAAATATGGAATCCCCGTAGACTCAGATCTTGTTTTTGACGTGCGTTTTCTTCCGAACCCATATTATGTAGAGGAATTAAAGCATAAGACAGGAAACCAGGCAGAAGTGCAGGAATTTGTCTGTGCCAATGGTCAGGCAAAAGAGTTCCTGGATAAGCTCAGTGACATGATAGAGTTTTTGATTCCTCAATATATACTGGAAGGAAAAAACCAGCTGGTAATCGGAATTGGATGTACGGGAGGAAAACACCGTTCTGTTACCATTGCAAATAAATTGTACGACATATTGAGACAGCAGAAAAAGTGCAGAGTGAAAATGGAACACAGAGATATCACAAAATAATAGGAGTAGAGCATGTCTTTTTCCGGAGAGATAAAAGAAGAATTGTCCAGACTGAAAATTGGAGCCAGACATTGCAGGATTGCGGAGATTGCGGCCATAATCAGTATGTGCGGAGGGGTGTCTGTTTCGCAAAACGACAAATTCTGTTTGAAAATTGAGACAGATAAGCTTTTTGTAGCAAGAAAATACTTTACATTATTGACAAAAACATTTAATATAGAGATTGATGTTTCCATCAGACAGTTTAGGGGACGAAGAAACAGTCGAATCTATCTGGTGGCAGTGAGACATCATGAAGATGCAGTAAAGATCTTACAGGCTGCCAGGATCCTGAAAGAGAAGGGAAGCTCTTATATGGATCTGGCAGATGGCTTTGATGTATCTGACAATCTGGCAATTCAGCAGCAGTGCTGTAAACGTGCATTTTTGAGAGGTGCATTTCTGGTTACCGGTTCCATAAGTGATCCAAGTAGATCCTATCATCTGGAATTTGCCTGTTCTTCAGCAGATAAGGCGCAACAGGTGCAGAAGATTCTTGGAAGCTTTGGACTGGAAGCAAAGATTGTTTCCAGAAAAAAATATCATGTGGTATATTTGAAGGAAGCAGAACAGATTGTGGATGCCTTAAATGTGATGGAAGCACACCAGGCGTTGATGAAATTAGAAAATATTCGTATTTTAAAAGATATGAGAAATTCTGTAAATCGCAAGGTGAACTGTGAAACAGCGAATATCAATAAAACTGTGAGTGCTGCAGTAAAACAGATAGAAGATATTTGTTATATCAGGGATACCATCGGATTTGGAGAATTGTCGGAAGCACTTGCGCAGATGGCGCAGGTCAGGCTGGCGAATCCCGATGCGCCGCTAAAAGAATTGGGAATGCTATTGTCTCCGCAGGTTGGAAAATCCGGAGTGAATCACCGATTGAAAAAATTAGGTGAGATAGCGGAAAACTTGAGACGGAATAAGGAGGAGAGACACAATGATTAAAAAAAACATCACTATTCAGCTTCCAAGTGGTCTGGAAGCAAGACCAGTGGCACTTCTGGTACAGGTAGCAAGCCAGTATGAAAGCCAGATTCATGTTGAGGTAGAGGATAAACGTGTGAATGCAAAGAGCATCATGGGAATGATGACGCTTGGTCTTGAAGCCGGAGAGAAGATTACGGTTGAAGCAGACGGAAGTGATGAAAACGCTGCGATGGAAGATATTGAGAAATATCTCAGCACACATTAAGTTATAAAGTACTAAAAGATGGAAAATGAGAGGAGATGGCCAACTGCAGACATCTCCTTTTATTATATACGCGAGCAATGAGGAAAAGTCCGTGCTTGCACGAGACCTTGACGAATGCCGCGATAACTTGAGAAGCTTGCCAAAGCATGCTTCTCATAGTTTAATATAAGGAGGAATAGACTCTTGGGTTATTATTTTAACCTGGAACATGCCAGTTATTTTATTTTGTTGTTTGTGGTGTTCTCTGTACTGGGCTGGTGTATGGAAGTCAGCTTAAAGTATATAGAATTTCATCGGTTTATTAACAGAGGATTTTTGATCGGACCTTATTGTCCGATTTATGGAAGTGGTGTTTTGTGTATTACGTTGATAAATCACATCATTGGCGGGCCTGATGTGGGAAGCGTGGAAACCTTTATCAATGGGTTCCTTTTCTGTGGAATTCTGGAATATTTTGTCAGTTGGCTTCTGGAGAAACTGTATCATGCCAGATGGTGGGATTACAGTCATAAGCCTATGAATTTAAATGGCCGTGTATGGATGGGAAATCTTCTGCTTTTTGGTGCAGGTTCACTTATCATTGTCAAAGGCATTAATCCGTTTTTTTTCAGATTCCTGGATCGGATACCAAAGAAGATTCTCTGGATCATAGCAATTGTAAGTCTTTGCATTATGGGTGTTGACAGTGTGATCTCTCATTTTGTCATGAATACAGTCAAAGTAGTGGGAGAGGGCAGCAAAGAAGATAATACGGAGGCTATCAGTAGGGAGATACGCAGATTCTTAAGAAACAAATCCTTCTTACATAGACGTCTGGTAAATGCATATCCGAATATGAGTGCCAGCACGAATAAGATTAGAAAAAGAGTGGCTCAGGAGAAAAAGATGTTTGCAGCCAAGGCAAAGGAAGACCGACGGAGATTATATGAAGAGTATCAGAAAATAAAAGAGAAAGTAGGAAAAGCGTAACTATTTTCAATTGGGGGCTTTTCTTTGTTGCAATTCTGTGTTATTTTGAATGTATTCGTGCCATGAAATGTAAATTACATGTAAAATTTTTGGCATGGAGGAAATACTGTTATATATGCCACCATTAACAGAAGTTGTGATAAGGAGGATTAGGGGACAGTATTGTCTCCTATAGAAAACAAATGGGAATAGGTAGTATTGTTTCGCTGCTGGGAGGCCTGGGGCTCTTTCTGTTTGGAATGAAGTACATGGGCGAAGGTCTGGAGCTGGCAGCAGGTCCAAAGATGAAAGATCTTTTGGAAAAACTGACTCGTAACAGAGTAATTGGATTTTTACTGGGTGCATTGGTAACGGTCGTAATTCAGTCTTCGTCTGCTACGACTGTTATGGTAATGGGATTTATTAATGCCGGAATCATGGATCTGGCGCAGGCTACAGGAGTTATTTTTGGTGCCAACATTGGTACGACCATTACAAGTATCCTGATTGCTCTGGATGTATCTGCGATAGCACCAATCTGTATTGCTTTGGGTGCGGTTCTTATGCTTTATGCAAAGAAGAAAAGAAACAAGTATGTCGGACAGGTCATCCTGGGTTTTGGTCTTCTCTTTGAAGGACTTCATTCTATGAGTGGGGCAATGTCACCGCTGAAGGATTTTGCGCCATTTCAGGAATTTATCATGAATGCAAAGAATCCGTTGCTTGGTTTTATGATCGGTGTGGTTCTCTGTGCCGTGATTCAGAGCTCTTCTGCTGCTGTCGGTGTTTTGCAGGCACTTGCCATGCAGGGACTGATGCCGTTGTATTTTGCAGGATTTATCATCTGCGGGATCAATGTGGGATCTTCCACCCCACCTCTTCTGGCATCTTTAAATGCAAAGAACAATGCAAAGCGTGCAGCGATCATTTATCTGTTGTTTAATATTGTCGGTGCAGTGCTCTTTATGGCAATTACGATACTTACGCCATTTACCTCTGTCATTGAATCTATTGTAGGAAGCGGGCAGTTCCAGATCTCCCTGTATCATATCCTGTTTAAGGTAGTTACAGGTATCATCCTGCTGCCACTGGTAAATCTGGTAGTAAAATGGACTTACAAGCTGGTTCCAAAGCAGGCTCACGAAAGTGCATTTCGTCTGGAATACATTGATCCGAATATGGTAGGTTCTCCGTCAGTTATCCAGCTTCAGGTTGGAAAAGAAGTGGTACGTATGAAGAATATTGTAAAAGATAATCTGCAGAAAGCCTCTGACGGACTGATTAACAATGACTTGAAGAATGCCAACGCGATTCATGATGGAGAAGAAATTGTGGACTATCTGGCAAGTGAGATTACTTCATTCCTGACAAAGGTCAATGAACTGGAGCTCCCTAACAGTGTTTCAAAATACATGGGGTGTGTGTACCATGTCATCAATGACCTGGAACAGATCGGAGACCATGCAGTCAAGATTCTCATGCAGACAGAGCGCAATGCCGAGATGGGAAATGGATATTCTGAAGAAGCGAGAATGGAGCTGACCAGAATCTGTGAGGAAGATATTGAACTGCTGGATGAAGCGATGAAAGTTTTTGCAGACAACAGTATCACGCTGGAAGAATGGATGCAGATTCTGAAAAAAGAAAGAAAAATCGTCAAGAATGCTTCCAAGGCCCAGTCCAACCACATGGAACGAGTAAAGGAAAAAATCTGCACGATGGAGCAGGGACTTACCTTTGTAGAAGCATTGAACAGCTATCTTCGTATCGCAAATCACAGCGAAAACATTGCAGAAATTTCCGGATCAGACAGTCTTACCGGATTGTTGAGAATTGAACCATAACAACCGTTCAATCCTTATTTTAACGCACAACAAAAATCCCGCCGAGGGGCTCCGCAGGGAGTGATATTATTCAGAGGGCATCTGTGTGAACAGATGCCCTCATTTTATAACAACATTTTATAACAATAAATCATCATATGTGGTATGCAGACAATCCCGGATTCCACGCAATTGTGAACCTGTGATATGCTGGATACCACGTTCTATTTTGACAAGGCTTTCCCTTGTCATGTCAACATCTTCCAACTGTAACATACGGATCAATTCAGTTTGCTTGATTCCTCTGGAGAGGCGGATTCGGCGAATGTTTCCTCCAATGTTAATTCCCTTTTGTTTTATCTTTTGTTCCATCGTATATGATCACCTTCAAAAAATGGACTAAAATGAGCCCTTTTTCTTTATCATATCTACACGACATGATAGAATGGGACTGGTATTAGTCCACTTTTGACCAAGAAACTTGAAAGAAGGAAAGATTATGAAGAAAAAAGAACATACGGTTCAGAGAAAAAAAAGGGTATTTTTGGGACTTGCTGTAACTCTTTTTTTATGTGCTGCCACAACTGGATGCAGAGATAAAACGACCGGGCATAGAATAGAGAATTTGGAGACAGAGGAGATGGCAGCAACAGAAAATAATTCTGGTCTTAGAAATGCACAAGAGTGCTATCTATGTGGGAAAAATGAAAAAAGCCAGATGGACTATTTCCGCAGATTTGACGATCTGGGGGTTATTTGCATGAATAACTGGTATGTACTTGATATGGGAATCCGGGGGCAGGATGAGGAGGGGGAAATCACTGCCGGTACGGATGGTGTACAGACAGGATATGTAACTTTCGAAGAAACCGGGTATGATTTTGAAACAGAGCGTATTCCGGGACGAAGAATTTCCAGAGTAACGATAAAATGTGGACAGGAAAATAAGTTTCAGATAGAAATGGTGAAGAACGTTCTTTGTCAGGATTGTCTGGATAAAATAATGAATGTAGTAGGGGAAAACAGGTATGATGTATGCCTGGTGGATTTTCAGACTATGGAACTGTATCCTTTGGAGGAAGGGCAGAGGAGTTATCTGATCCGTGATTATTATGTAGAAACAGAAGGGCAGGAGGGAGAAATAAAAATATTGGGAGTTTATGCACCGCAGATACTTTTTCGTCCGCTTGATTCAGAAAACTGTTCATGATACAATGAAATAACTAAAATAGTTTGTTTAAAAGGAAAAAGTTTGGAAGTGAACTTCCAAATCTACCATTATTGACGCAGCAAGTGCGTCATGAAAGGGGAAAAATGAGAGAATTTGAATTTATTCCAGAGGGATACGAAGGATGTAAGGTAAAAGCATGGGTTCATGACCAGAATGG
Source organism: Muricoprocola sp. (assembly GCA_051879475.1). Lineage (GTDB taxonomy): Bacteria > Bacillota > Clostridia > Lachnospirales > Lachnospiraceae > Marvinbryantia. The sequence goes on from JBJEMC010000120.1 coordinate 8,933, forward strand.
CAGCAGTGAAATTCCGCAAAAAGATTATCCGGCAGTAATAATCTGTCCGGGCGGAGCCTATAGAATGGTATCTGACAGAGAGGCAGAGCCGGTTGCGATCCCTTTTTTTGCTGCAGGATATAATACCTATATTTTAACATATTCAGTCGCTCCGTTAGCTGATGGCTTCAGGCCTTTATGTCAGCTGGCAGCAACGATTTCTGAAATACGGAAGCACGCAGCGAAATGGTATACCATACCGGATAAAATCGCTGTCTGTGGTTTCTCTGCAGGAGGCCATCTGGCAGCTTCCTTAGGTGTGCTTTTTAATGAAACGGAGTTTCTGAAAATATATAAAGCATCAGAGAATATACGTCCGGATGCCTTGATCTTATCTTACCCGGTTATTACAGCAGATGAATTTGCACATGTGGAATCGATAGAGAATGTCAGTGGTGCAAAAGAAGGAAGTGAACAGTATCAGTGGTTTGGCCTGGATCGTCATGTGGATAAAAATACACCACCTACATTTTTATGGCATACTGCAGAAGATCCATCTGTACCAGTTGAGAACAGTCTGAAAATGGCACAGGCATTGTCAGCAGCCAAGGTTCCATTTGAACTTCACGTATTTCCAAAAGGAGGACATGGCACGAGCGTCTGTACAGAAGAAGTAGGATCGGAATGCGCGTATAATGCACGTTGGGTTGAATGGTCGATCAAGTGGCTTCAGAGCTTATAGGAGGAACGCACAGTGTTTTTTACAATAGACAAATTCCAGAGAAGAGTAGAAGAACTGGGAAGAAGAAGATATTTTGACAATCAGTGTATTGCCCCGTTTACTTCGATGGAAGGAACTCTGCCGGTGGATGAGAGTTATCATGAGATTCCTGAAAAGGTTGAGGGAGAACCATTTGGTATCAATGATTCTTTTGTTGGAAGAGACCGTTACCTTTGGCTTGAAAAAGTGGTTCGGATTCCTGCAGCAAGGGAAGGCTGTGAGGTAGTTGGATTATTTGATTTTGGAGAGACCGGCGGAGGATACAACAGTGGTTTTGAATCGCTGCTTTATGTAAATGGACATCCTTATCAAGGTGTGGATACGAATCATACTGAGGTGTTTTTCCAGGGAGAAGAAGGAAAGGAAGCAAAGCTTACCTTCCTTTTATGGACAGGTCTCGAAGGGGGAGGGGAACATCGCACCTTCTTCCATCAGTGCAAACAGGCTGATTTTGCATATCTGCATAAGAAAACGGATGAACTGTATTATTTTGCCAGGGCTATCACAGAGACTCTGGTACTTCTGGATGAGAATCATGAACAGTACGACGATTTGAAAACCGCACTGGATCGTGCACTGAAATGCATCAACTGGGATGAGGATTCTTTCTATGAGACAGTGGATACTGCACATGATGTGTTGATGGCAGAGCTGAACCGTCTGGAGAAACATACAGATGTGACGGTGAATGTTGTCGGACATACGCACATTGATGTGGCATGGCTGTGGAGACTGAAACATACAAGAGAAAAAGCGCAGCGTTCTTTCTCCACAGTGCTTCGTCTTATGGAACAGTATGATGAGTATGTATTCCTGCAGACTCAGCCTCAGTTATACAAATATGTAAAAAATGACTGCCCGGAGCTGTATGAAAAGATCAAACAGCGGGTGGCAGAAGGTAAATGGGAGCCGGACGGAGGCATGTGGGTTGAGGCCGACTGTAATATTTCCTCCGGTGAGGCACTGGTTCGTCAGTTCCTCCACGGTACTCGTTTTATAGAACAGGAATTTGGAAAGAAATGTGAATATCTGTGGCTTCCAGATGTATTCGGTTATAGCTGGGCTCTTCCCCAGATCCTGAAACAATGTGAGATCAACACATTTATGACTACAAAGATCAGTTGGAACCAGTTTAATACCATACCGGATGATCTGTTCAAATGGAGAGGGATTGATGGAACAGAAATCCTTACGTATTTTGTAGATACTCCGGAGGAAAATCAGGAGATCGATGCGAGAGTTTCCACATAC
>JBJEMC010000121.1:0-2182 GCA_051879475.1 Muricoprocola sp.
CTTTTTCCTCTTCACTTCGATGATCACCTCTGTTCTGCTGTTAAAGTACTTACTGCATAGTTAATTACTTCCTCCGGTGTTGGTCGGTCCCCTTTTATTTTGACCTTACGCCATTCCGCCTGTACCCTTGGATCCGGGTTATCATATCCGGCATCAATTGCTCTCTGGATTTCCGCATATACCTCTTCCGGAGTGGTATGGAATTTTTCAGCAACCTTCTTAAAAATAGTTTTTCTGTACATTTTATATCTCCTCTTTTTGAATTAGTATTAGTTCTTTAGAACTACTATAGCACAGATAAAAACAAAACAGAATCCCCATTCGTTTGACAAATTGTGACAGAAAATACAAAAAAAGAAGGGCTTTCCGCCCCTCCTCATAAAAATTATTCTGTTAATGCCCTGACCGCTTTGATAATTTTCTTCTGCTCTTCTTTTGGAAGTTTCCTGATCATTTCTGATAATTCATTCGTTACACCAGTTACAGAATGTGCCACAACATCTATCAGAAGTGAATCTGCAGAAACTTCCAGAGCGTTAGCTATCGCAACAAACGTGTCCAGTTTTGCAGCTTTCAATCCTCGCTCAATCACGCTTACATGTGTCGGACTCAATTCCACCATGGCAGCCAAATCTTCCTGTGTCAGACCTTTTGCTTCCCTTGCCATCTTAATTCTCTGTCCTACAGCTTTCAGATCCATCGCAGCACCTCCTTTAGAACTATTTTTCGGTCTAAAGTTAGTATAACTACCGACTGTTGCGATATACAGAAGCTGCAAAACAAGTTATCGTTCTATAGAACTAATACATGATTTATTCCATAAAATAATCCATCCATTGATAGCCGCAAGAAGGTGTCCTATTTCCTAACAATCTTCTGTACAGTATCGGCTGATCAAGTGCATCCAGCTTGTATATTTATTTTTCTGACATACTTTCTGACAAACAGGGTTCTGCGTCAATGTAGAAAACATTTTCTCATAATCAAATTCCCACGCATAGCCTTTTAAATGTTTTTCGACTGCTTTTTTATCTGACTGTTTCAGTTGCCATACCAAACGCTGGATTTCTCCTTCATGAAGGTTTCCAACATTTCTGCATATGTACCGAAAAAATTTCAAGGTAGCATACTCATCATGCCATTTCTGTTTTTTATTCTGAACTTTCCTCTCTGCCTGCTGATCCCGGATAATATCGTCGGCAATCTTTACCATTGAATTTTCGTATCTCATCCCACTCACCTACTCTTCTTCCACACCCAAGGAGGGTTTGAATCTTTTGTTTTTTGCCTGCGGCACTACGATCTCGTAAAAGTAGAAGCCAAGATACCGCAATGCCTGTTTCTTCATTTTATAAAACGAAGTCCTTCCAATGCCAAGTTCCTGCTGGACTTCCACATCCGTTTTATTGTAATGGCTGCAAAAACAGGAATGGATAATCTCACTGAGCATCACTCCGTCCGGGGCATAATACTTTACCAGTGTAATCCCCCGGTAAACCATATCCGACAATCCATATATGACCATCAGATTGTTCATTTCATGCCTCAGTTTCGTTACATTCAGCTGTTTCCCGTAAACATCAAGATAGCTCAACGCATATGCCATATCCTCATTGATCTTCTCCTGGCACTCCATTTCCAGTTCTTCCAGTACCATCTTATTCTCCAAGATCAGTTTCTGGTAATTCACCATCAATGCCTTTATGTCTTCATAATGCCTGTCCATAGTTACTTCCAGATAGTTCTGTGCATGGGTAGCCATCTGAAACGTAATCTCTTTCATTGATTTAATTGCATAATCTCTGTCTGTCATAAATCTTTTATTCTCCTTATCAACAATCACACTAACTGGTAGGTCTTGCAGACCAGTTCGCCTTCCCCATGATTTTGATGGAAAGCAATCTAAATTACTCATTGCAGGATCCATATCCCAAATGGTGTTTGTGGGGAACACCGGCTGATCAGAATACAGATCCTTATGTAAAACCAACGGGATATAAAGGGAAAGTGACTATCTCCGCCGGTTAATATTCTTCTTTTTTATTATGAAATCTTCCTTTCCATGAACCATTTATCTACTTCAAAAAACAAATGGCTTTCCTTACCCTGTACCATACAGGTATACATCGTACCAACACCGCCTGCTTTCCTGCTGGCACATCGCTCAATCTTAAGTATCTTA